>MAXR01000055.1 GCA_001751155.1 Desulfuromonadales bacterium C00003068
GCTTCATCAATCAGAATCGAGTCAACCTCATCAACGATGGCAAAGTTCAATTCGCGTTGAACGTACTCACTCAACTCAAACTTCATGTTATCGCGTAGGTAATCGAAACCAAACTCGTTGTTGGTACCATAGGTGATATCGGCTTGATAGGCTGCACTACGCTCCTCGTCGGTAATCCCATGGACTATGCAGCCAATGGAAAGCCCCAAAAAGCGGTGAACCTTACCCATCCATTCCGAGTCACGACTGGCGAGATAATCGTTAACGGTAATAACATGAACCCCTTTGCCGCTCAGAGCATTCAAGTAGGTGGCAAGGGTTGCCACCAATGTTTTACCTTCACCCGTTTTCATCTCAGCAATCTTGCCAGCATTCAGCACCATGCCGCCGACCAACTGAACATCAAAATGACGCATTCCTAACACCCGCCATGCTGCTTCACGAACTACAGCAAAGGCTTCAGGCAGTAAAGCATCGAGGGTTTCACCATCAGCGTAGCGCTGTTTAAACTCATCCGTTTTGGCTTGCAATGCCGCATCATCAAGAGCCTTAGTCTGCTCCTCTAGCTCGTTGATTATGACGACCATTTTATTCAGCTGTTTGAGTTCACGATCGTTTTGGCTACCAAAGATTTTCTTAGATATGGAACGGATCATCAAGATTCTCCGATTAAAGTAATGAATTTTGTATTGACCATGTTGATCTTAGCCCGGAGCAAAGAACAACAAAAAGAATAAAAACGATTAAAATGACCAGAAAATTTACCACACTCCTTGCATGGCGACAACGTCAATTTTATTGTAAACAAGCTAACGAAAGGCTAACATTCCAAAGCGAGTAAATTGTTCCACCTTATCTGTTCACCCAGTTCCGTGGATTCAGATTTTTCAAGAGGAGTTTCTATGTCATCGTGTTCCATTTGGTCATCGCGGCCCCGTACTGTGCTTAACGCTATCATCGCGGTCTGTTTACTACTCCCCATCGGCTGCACAACGGCCACGCCGCACTGGAACATTACACCCGAAAGCGACACGAGTTGTATCGAGCTGTGGCACGATATGGAACAAAGCTTTTCAAACAACGATATTTACGATGTCGCCAGTGCACGAGTTGGTGGCTATCCTTTCCTGCGCAGCAACCGCTTTTATGCCGCAGCGGCGTCTCAATTTGAACACCCCGAGCAACAACGACAAATTATCCACCAGTTGCAGCAACTTGACCTTGAGGGCCGCTATCGCGAGCTAAACCGTTTGCCGAGTTCTGAGCAACAACGTCTTAGCCTGCGATGGGCAGGAGCTCCATCATTAGGGGCGTTAAAAGCGAAAGTCTCTCGATGTTCGTCAAAGTTTTTGCGGCAAACCTTTAACCAAGAAAACTTTTATCAACCGTTGACCCAAACACTTGCTATTGACGATGATTATTCCTCATGGCAACGAACCGTTGGCGTCTATCCATTGGCATCGTGGTTCGTCAGTTCATCAGCACATCGCGCTCACCTTAAGATACAACAAAAGATTCAAGCATACGATCCCACACAACAGACACAAAACAGTATCACCTACCGTCCGCAAGTGCGCAGACCGCTATCACACAAAGCAATGAGGGCAATTTTAAAATCAACACGCGACAACTGGATCAGTACCTCGCTACTCAGTTCAGCAGACATGCAACGAATTGCTCACAGCTGGGCGCCATCTCTTCGTCAATTTATTGATCCTGAAAATGGTACCAACAACTTAATCGGTCGTGTCCGTCGCGACAACGGCACCATCAATGTCGATACCCAGCAGCCAACCGTTTATTACTACACCTCACACACTCTGTTACAAGGGCAACCAACTATTCAAATCAACTATGTGTTTTGGTATGCCAGTAATCACAGCAAAAAAATATCATGGTGGGCGCGTGGCAACATGGATGGCTTCACCCTGCGCTACACTTTGACCAGAACGGGCGAACTAGCGATGGTTGACATCATCAAAAACTGTGGTTGCTACCACGGCTTTATCCCCAACGACGCGCTGTTTGACATCGAAAACCTCAAACAGCCTGAGCGTGGTGCTCAAATCTTACAACACCTGCCACAACACGATGAACGACAGCGACTTGAGGTTGTACTTTCCGACATCCATCAGATTCTGCACGTATCAACTGCGAATAAAAACGTTCCAGCACAGCAATTGTACCTGCTTCGTCCCTACAGTGACCTTGAACAACTGGTCGACGAGGAGGGCCATACCAGCAGTCTATTCAACGCTCAAGGGATCGTCCCTAACACCACCCGCGCAGAAGCAGCCATGCTGTACTCGATGGGGATTAAATCTGTCGGCAGCATGCGCCAACGAGGTCACCAGCCCATCACTCTCATCGGCCTTGATCACTTTGATAATCCGCATCTGTTCGATCAAACATTTCACTATTTACAGCCGCCCACTAAGCCAGACCGTTACCTACGCCGCAGCAGCAGTGGGCTGTCAAAGCGGGTTAATAGCCTTAAGCAGATGACGCAGCAACCCTCTCCGGGCAAGAGGCTGTTACCATGATAAACGACGTAATGATTAGAATAATTGTGGTCGTAATCGCCCTCTGCGCCCCGACCAACACTAAAGCTTACGCACAAGTTGATGGCCACAGTAACGACCAGCCACCATTCACACAAACACGCTATGCTCTAGCGATCAACGGCGGTCAATCTTACTCACCAACGAATGAGATTCAATTTGCTCAAGGGGCGGCAATCGCTCTATTTGATTACGATAAGGTTTGGCCACACAGCGCGCCAGAACCTCTACGCTTTAAAGTTGAAGCAGCTGTTGGCATGGCGAGCACGCCACATGGTCGCGCCCTGATGTCGGTTAACATGCTGGCCCTCTACTTTATCGAGCCCCTCGCCACCTCGACACTACGACCCTATATTGAAGCAGGGATCGGCGTAAGCTATAGCGACTACCTAGTTGAGGACCAAGGATCACGGTTCAATTTCAATCCCCAATTAGGAATCGGTAGTGAAATCACGAGCAATGGTGGGCCACCGTGGTTCATCGCCTGCCGCTTGCACCATATCTCTAACGGTGGACTTGATGATGACAACCGTGGTATCAACTCTGCACTGATTCAAATTGGACGATTCTTTTAATTCTAAGATACAACAGGTGGAGACGTTAAAAATGCGACACTGCAAACACACCATTATCCCCGCTATGTTATTCGTTGCCCTGTGCCTATCAACAACGGTCTATGCATTAGATAAAATTGATCACGGCAATGCCTCACAGAGCTGTATGATCTCAGCCATGGAAAGTGGTTTATTTGAAGAGCTGAGCCTCGGTGAGCTCCGTCAACGCTGCGCAACGATGACTGGGCGAACGACGATTGAACGCACCATCGCTCAAAATGCTAAAAAAGACCAACCTGTCAGCTTATTGGAGCAACGCCTCGATACAGAAGAAGCGGGCGAGCACAACCCGTTTACCCTCACAGCACACCGGCGCAACTACCTACTGCCTGTCACATACAACAATAATACCAATGGTCGCCCCTTTGATGTCGATAGTGACGAAGTAGAGAACGTAGAAGCGAAATTTCAGATCAGCTTTAAATTCCCTATTTGGAATGACATCATCGGTGATGCTGATCTATGGGGAGCCTACACCAACATATCGTTCTGGCAGGCCTATAACGATACCCACTCCAGCCCATTTCGTGATTCAAACCATGAGCCAGAGATGTTCTTAGCCTTTCAAGGAAAACGAAAATTCCTCGGTTTTCAAAATACCTACAACACCTTTGGCGTTGTCCATCAATCCAATGGTCAGGGAGGATCACGCTCACGCAGCTGGAACCGCGTCTATCTTCATTCAGTCTTTGAACGCGGCAACTTTGCCATCGCCTTCAAGCCTTGGTATCGCCTACCTGAAGATAAGAAAAGTTCTACAACTGACCCTTCAGGCGATGACAATCCTGACATTGATCGTTTTATGGGTTATGGCGAGATTACCGCTGGCTACAAACTCGATGAACACGTTTTTTCAGTGATGCTGCGTAACAACCTGCGTGGCTCGGGCAACAAGGGAGCCGTTCAACTCGATTGGACCTTCCCCTTGACCCAACACCTCAAAGGGTATGTTCAATACTTCAACGGCTATGGTGAAAGCCTCATCGACTATAACGCTTCAGTCAATCGCATTGGCGTGGGTATTGTTCTAACCGATGCTCTATAGCACCCAACATAAAGTTCCATGATAAAAGGCCAGCTTTCTTAACGAAAGCTGGCCTTTTATTTACAAAACAATTGTCAAACTACCCGTTACAAAACCACTAACTCTTCAGCTGAATAAGTCAACGGTTCAACACCATCATCGGTGACCACGTAGGTATTTTCAATCCCCACAGCACCAAGGTCGGCATACACCGCTTTGGGTTCAAAGGCAAAAGTCATGTTTTTTTCGAGTAACTGCTCGTTAAAACCGCGAGCGATAAATGGGAATTCATCCAACTCGGTACCAACTCCGTGACCAATGAACGACACTTGTGCGCCAGTAACGCCCATAAACGAATCTTTGTAGCCTAACTCACAGGCGAGTTGGTAACAACTATCATACACCGCCCCCCAACTCACACCCGGGCGAGCGATAGAGACCATGTGCTGCTGAATTTTAACCATGTCAGCGTAGGCGGTAACTAACAGTTCAGGCAAGCCACCGACACAGAAGGTTCGAGTTTGGTCACAAAGGTAACCATCTGCAGCACCGAGAAAATCGACAATGATGGGCTCATTGCGGCCGATCACCTTATTCCCTGCACCCTGACCAACCGCTGGGGTAACACCGGGGCCGCCAAGTGGGGTGTCACTAAAGGCTGGAGTTGAGCTGGCAGAACCTGAGAAAGCATGTCCGCAGTAAAACTCTGAATTAAAGGCGCGCATTCGAGTGATCCCTTGGTGGCCACTGAGTCGTGCAGCAAACTCTAACTCGGCAGACAACTCAAGATCGGTCATCCCTTCACGGATAATGGCTTTCGCCCGTTGATAGATGGCCTCCTCCTGCTTGGCTGCTTGACGCATCAAATTAAGCTCATACTCCGATTTAATCATCCTCACTAGTCGAAGAAAAGGTGTAACATCCCGCACTTCGGCACCAGCAAACGGCTTAGTGAAACGGTTATAGGTGGTAACAGGAACCACATCCAGCTCCATCGCCATCACCTTGGGTAGGGCGATCCCATGCGCGGCCATAATATCAGGAAGGTTGCGTGGACTTTTAAAGGGGATAACATATTCGAGTTGCGACTCTTTTTTAGCGCGCGCTAGATCCTTACGCACGCAATACACGGGAGTCCCCTGAGCAGGAACAATGAGCGCCCCCTGCTGAATTGAACCGGTAAAATAGAAAAGGTCGGCATTTTGTAACAACAGGGCAACATCAATCCCTTGCTCGCAAAGATGTTGCTGTAACGCTTGGCAGCGCTGGGTTAATTCTGATTTCGGTGTAATCATCATACTGGCTCCTTGGTTTTTATTCCCCTGTGGTTTTTATTCCCCTATAACGCAATCAGGCATCCACAATGTGGATGCCTGAATTATAACGTCTATGCCATTTCAACCTGTTCAGCGTCTTCGAGCTGAAGGTCTTTAATCGCCATCTCTCTTAACTTAAACTTTTGAATTTTGCCACTGGCTGTCATCGGGTACTCATCAACAAATTTGATGTAATACGGTATCTTGTAATTTGCAATCCGGCCCTTACAGAATGTCTTCACATCCTCTTCGGTTAGAGTTGCGCCCTCTTTGACCTTGATCGCAGCCATCGCTTGCTCACCAAATTTACGATCAGGAACCCCGTAGACTTGAATGTCTGAAACAGCCGGATGAGTGTAGAGAAACTCCTCAATCTCACGGGGATAAATATTCTCACCGCCGCGGATGATCATGTTTTTAATCCGACCCGTAATTTTACAATAGCCGTTCTCATCCATTACCGCTAAATCACCGGTATGCAACCATTGGTCACTATCCACAGCAAGAGCCGTAGCTTCAGGAAGATTGTAATAGCCTTTCATTACTAAATAACCTCGACAGCACAACTCCCCTTGCTTACCTGCTGCCAACGTTTCCCCTGTTTCAATATCAGCAATTTTCACTTCAACATGGGGCAACGCTCGGCCAACCGTGGCGACACGCAATTCAACGGGATCGTCGGTACGCGTTTGAGTAATAACCGGTGACGCTTCCGTTTGACCATAAGCGATGGTCACTTCAGAGATATGCATATCGCGAATCACCCGCTTCATCACCTCAATCGGGCAAGGTGAGCCAGCCATAATCCCCGTGCGTAAACTGGTTAAATCATAACGCTCAAAGCTGGGATGCTCCAGTTCGGCAATAAACATCGTTGGCACACCGTGAAGAGCGGTACATTTTTCAGCTTCAACCGTAGCCAATACCGCCTCAGCAGTAAAGGTTTCCACAGGAACCATCGTCGAACCATGGGTAACACAGGCGAGGACACCGAGAACACAACCAAAACAGTGAAAAAATGGTACCGGAATACACAGGCGATCGTGCTCGGTAAAACGCATACATTCGCCAATATTATAGCCATTGTTAACAATGTTGTGATGAGTGAGCATCACCCCTTTAGGAAAACCTGTGGTTCCCGAAGTGTACTGCATATTGATGACATCGTCTTCATCGAGAGAGGCTCTGACCTGCTCATATTCCTCATCAGAGATCTCCTCACCCAACGCCTCAATGGCGTTAAAGTTGGACATTCCTGCGGGTGTTTCATCACCGATATATACGACAGTCTTTAAATGCGGCAGTGCGGCACAGTTGAGCTCAGAACCATCGCACTCTCTTAACTCAGTCGCAACGTCATAAACAGTATCGACATAGTTGGTGTCTTTAAAACCATCAACCAAAAATAGCATTTTCGAATCGGACTGCTTAAGAACATAATCAAGTTCTGATGATTTATAGCTGGTATTCACTGTCACCAACACCGCACCAATTTTAGCCGAAGCAAACTGGACAATAACCCACTCCGGAACATTAGTAGCCCAAATGGCCAGATTATCCCCTTTTTCGATCCCCATCGCCAGCAGCCCTTTAGCGACTCGATCACACATCGTATCGAACTGCTGGTAACTGTAACGGATGTCGCGGTCGGGATAGACCAGAGCATCATTCGCAGGAAAACGACGAGCCATCTCTTCGAGGATACCACCAACGGTGAAGTGCATTGTTTCAGACATGAAAAATATCTTTCTTCTGGATAAAGTCCCCCATCAACAAAGTGAAACACACCTTGAAGGGGAGTGATTTGTCACGGATTTATATACAATTTTTTAAAAGAGTTTTCTGAATAACATAGTAAAAATAGCCCCGTCAAACCAAAACAACACACGTTGACACATGAATTAGCCATTACGATTTTGTTTTGCGGCAATCATACGCCGACAGTTGTTAACGATGGCCGATGAAACGTTACGGCTCTTAGCTAACATGCGTACATCTTTATCATTCATGGTCGACAAAAACCGGATAGCCTTCGGTAGTGGCGTACGGGGATGCATAATCAAAGCATGGCGAACAGCGTAATTTTTAAGCCACTCTCGATTAAGCAAAATCTCGCGAACAACATCCTCGCTACTGCTACGGTTTTGAGCTAAAAAAAGAATCTCACCATCGGTGATGCGTGGGTTTCTTAACACGGCACTGCTCACGGTTTTATTGGAATCTTTCACCAAAATATTGCGCCACTCTTTATCGCCCGTCATGGCCATTTTCACTTTTTCAGCCATCCCAAGTTCAAGAACCATCTTCTGTTTATTGATGGTTTGTGTCTCTTCATATTCACCAGAGAATTCATCGTCATCATCAACACCTTCATCGGTGGGGTTTGAAGAAACGCCGATGGACATAGTCTCTTCAATGACACGCTTCATGTCATCGGGAGCCTGTTTATTCTCTAACACCGCCGCCCTAACAACGGGGGGAAACCCCTGCACAAAGGTGTCGTCACAAAAATGACTTAGAATTTCATAGCTACAGTTGGCAAAGATATGCACCCACGTTTCATCGAGAACAGCGGGGTTACGCCGCAAAAGGACCAGTGTGCCCAAATCGTCAATACGGACGCGAGCGATAGAATCTAAGACACGTGGATGCTGTGCCGAGCTTTCAAGTACTGGCCGCAAGGCACTATTGGAACTTTGCAGCATGGTCTGCTTGGCAACCTCTTTCAGCTCATCACTACCATGGAGCGAAAACAGAAACAGCGCATGCACGTAATCAACACTATTCAACGTTCCATGTCCACGTGCAATCTTCATTTGTTCTGAGGGATCAGCATCTTTAGCAAACAGCGCAGCGACCTCAGGCGATACCTGAAGTCGCTGCGCTGGCTTTTCATTTTGTGTTGTATCTGGCAATATTAACGATCCTCTTCGCTACGAGCGGCCAAAACTTTAGCCGTCAAATGGGATGGAACCTCTTCATAGTGGGAAAACTCGGTGGTGAACAATCCACGATCAGAGGTCATGGAGCGTAGTTCTGGGGCATAACGCAACACCTCAGCCATGGGTACTTGAACGACAATGGATTGACTCCCCGCCTGAGGTTCAACACCGAGCACTTTACCACGACGTGAGTTCATGTCACCAATCACATCGCCAATATAAGCATCCGGAACGATCACTTCCATTTTCATGATCGGTTCTAACAGCACGGGCCGTGCTTGCTCTAACCCTTTTTTAAGCCCCATTGAACCAGCAATTTTAAATGCCATTTCAGATGAATCAACGGAATGGTGCGAGCCATCGAACAAAGTCACTTTGACATCGACAACCGGATAGCCACCTAAGCTCCCTTTGCCAAGTGCCTCTTCAACCCCCTTATTAACCGCAGGGATATATTGCCGTGGCACAACGCCACCGACAATTTTATCAACAAACTCATAACCACCACCCGTACTAAGTGGCTCGATCTCTAACCAAATATCGCCAAATTGGCCGCGACCACCCGATTGTTTTTTGTATTTACTCTGTAGCTTAGTCGCACCTTTTATGGTTTCACGATAAGGGACCTTCGGTAATTCCAACTCCACCGACACACCATATTTACGTTTCAATTTTTCCACAGCAACTTCGATATGAACCTGACCCATGCCCGACAAAATCAACTCATGGGTCTGTTCATCACGAGTAATTTTCAAGGTCGGATCTTCCTCAATCAAGCGCTGTAAGCCCGAATGAATCTTATCTTCATCGTTTTTACTACACGCTTTTAATGCAAAAGAGATCACCGGTTTTAGTTGAAGGAGACTCTCAAAAACAATCGCATCTGTTTCACTCGATAGCGTATCGCCAGTGGCTGTTTCTTTCATTTTCGCCACGGCAACAATATCACCCGCAACAGCCTTGGCGATAGACAGCTGTTTCTTACCTTCGAGTTGGTAGAGCTGACCAACGCGCTCAGTGATCTGCTTGCTGGAATTAAATACCGTTGAATCGGAGGACAACTCACCCGAATAAACACGGAACAGCGTCAGTTTGCCGGTGAAAGGATCACTATTGGTTTTAAACACCATTGCCGAAAACGGTTCGCTTTCGCTCGGTTGACGTTCCACAATCTCATCAGAATCTGGCCGGGTACCGATCTGTACTCCTTTATCCAACGGCGAGGGTAAACAGTGATTCACATAATCAAGCAACTGACGAACACCAATATTTGCCGTAGCGCTACCGCAAAGAACAGGGGTAAACACACCCGTTAATGTTCCTTCGCGTAGTCCACGTAACACCTCTTCACGTGAAAGATCTTCCTCTTCAAGATACTTCTCCATCAGCGCATCGTCGGCATCAGCAACCGCTTCAAGCAGTACAGTACGCAACCGCTGGGCTTCATCACGATACGACTCGGGAATCTCACTTTCGACATACGTCCCTTTCTCATCAAACTGGAACGTACGCGCTGTCATCGACACCAGATCGATGATTCCGTTAAAATCACTCTCTTGACCGATGGGCATATTAACCAGAACCCCACGGCAACCAAGAGTTTTTTCCATATCATCAACGGCACGCAAAAAATCGGCGCGCTCACGATCCATTTTATTGACAAAGGCCACCATTGGAACCTCAAACTCTTGGCTCCATGCCCAAATTTTCTGTGTTTGCGCCTTAACACCTGAAATAGCTGAAACGATCATCACCGCACCGCCTAAAATTCTTAAGCAGTTACGGGTATCATGTAAAAAATTGGAATACCCTGGAGTATCGACAAGATGGAGGCTGTGGTTTTCCCACGCACAGTGATGCAGACTAGAACTGATGGTAATTTGGCGTTTAATCTCTTCTGGCTCAAAATCCATATTGGAACTACCGTCGTCAACCTTACCAAGTCGATCGGTCATGCCAGTGTTAAACAACATGGCTTCAATCAAAGACGTTTTACCCGCCCCGCCATGTGCAACAACGCCTAGGTTTCGCAGATTAGCTGTGTCGTACTTTCCCATGGTTACCCCTTTCATTACGAGTGTTAGAGGAACATCACAAAGTCATTTTTACGGACAACAATAGCGTATCGAACAAATAAACCTTTTATTTCATTGGCAATCAGTCTACACCAAAAGGGGGTAATTAACTCCTACAGTTTAGATGATAAAGGTGTAGCAGCCCATCAAGAGTTAGCATCGGATCAACTTCGTCGATGGTTTCAGACGCCTTGGCGATTTGCTCAGCAAGGCCCCCTGTAGCGATAACCCGCGGCGTTCCGCCCACTTCGCGTTTCATCCGCGTTACTAACCCATCAACTAGGCCAGCATAACCATAGAGTAGCCCTGCTTGCATACTGTGAACCGTGTTTTTTGCCACAACTTTTGGCGGTTCAGTCAGCGCGACACGGGGCAACTTGCTGGCTTGCGAATGGAGTGCATCCGCAGAGATCCCCAACCCTGGAGCAATGGCACCACCGCAATACTCCCCTTCTGCACTAATATAATCAAAGGTGGTTGCGGTGCCAAAATCAACAACAATTAAACTCTGCGGGTGACGTTTATATGCTGCGACAGCATTAACAATACGATCAGCCCCCACCTCTTGCGGGTTATCGTAACAAATTGGCATCCCTGTTTCCATATCGGCATGAACTACATAGGCTTCCGAAGAGAGATACTTACGGCACATACGCGTTAAGGCATCAAGCATCGGCGGCACAACGCAAGAGATGATCACATCGTCAATGTCATTAAACCGCTCCTTAGAGAAGTCCATCAAATCATTGATCAACATCGCATATTCATCATCCGTACGAGAGTGATCGGTACGAATACGCCAACTATGGCGCAAGGTTTCCTCGCAAAATAATCCTAAAACGGTATTGGTATTTCCAACATCAACGACTAATAGCATCGTGATTGATTCTCCTATTTTTATAAACCCTCAACACAATCTATCGAAACGAATGTGTTGTCGGGATTGATTGCGGTAAGTCAAGTGACAACGTTGGACGCAAGCAAGCCCGACGACATACGTACCAACACAATTAACCGAATCGAATGGGCGGTCGTGGTGGATTGCGGGTAGTCAAGTGACAACGTTGAACGCAATCCACCTCGGCTGCCCATAACACCAAACAACATTTAGACGGGCCGCACATCACCAGCATAAACCACCTGCTGTTCCCCACTGGCTAAACGCAACAACAGCGCACCATCTTCAGCAATCCCCTCTACAGAGCCGGTAAAAATGGTACCGCCACAATCAACACTGACCTGACGGCCAACCATTTCAAATAACGCTTCCCATGCAAGACGAATGGGAATAAACCCTTGTTGGCAAAACAACTGATAGAGCCCATCAAGTTGACGATACAACTCCTGGGCAAACGCCAAACGGTCGATCCGTTGCCCGGTAGCAAGAAGTAACGAGGTCGCGGGATAGCGTAAATCATCAGGGAATTGATCTTCTGTCATATTCAAATTGACACCAATACCGAGAACGACATAATGAATCCCCTCCATCTCAGCGCTGATCTCATTGAGTAAACCGGCAATTTTTTTATCGTCGAGAAGAATATCATTTGGCCACTTCACCGCCACCTGAATATCAGCGACCGCCTCAACGGTACGAGCCACCGCAACAGCTGATAAAAACGTTAACTGAGCCGCTTGAATGGGTAAGATTGTCGGTCGTAGCAGAATTGAGGTGTATAGATTTACCGCCGCCGGAGAGCTCCATGCACGCCCCATCCGCCCGCGACCAGCGCTCTGCCCTTCAGCGATAACGACCGTGCCGTGTTCTGCCCCCTGTTCACCAAGCTGTTGTGCGCGCTGATTGGTTGAATCGGTCTCACTAAAATACTCGACACGCTTGGCTACGAATTGCGTTTCCAAGCCAAACTGCACAGCCATCGGCAACAAAAGGTCGGGTTGAGCAACAAGGTGGTAGCCACGCGAAGGAACCGCTTCAATCGCATAGCCCATTTCACGCAAGTGACCAATATGCTTCCATACCGCCGCGCGACTCACGCCCAATTTTTGACTGATATCCTCACCAGAGAGAAACACATCTCCTGCGCTGAGAAATAAACTCAAAATTTGATCCCGTAATCCAGTTTCAGCCATAGGGTATCTTTTCTTTGCTAAATAGATTTATTGAAACAACATCGAAATATCAACCGCCGGGCTTGAATGGGTCAATGCACCAACCGAGATCAAGTTGACCCCAGTTTTAGCAATATCAGACACCGTCTCAAGGTTAACACCACCTGACGCTTCTGCAATAGCTCGACCATCAATCAGTTCAACCGCCTCGCGCATGGTATCCAGATCCATATTATCTAGCATGATAATATCGGCACCCGCATCCAACGCTTCGCGTACATCGTCCATATTCTCTGTTTCAACTTCAATTTTAAGGGTATGGGGAGCACGTTTTTTTGCACCAGCAACAGCAGCGGTAATACCACCAGCAGCAGTGATATGATTCTCTTTAATCAACACGCCATCGTACAACGAGGTGCGATGATTCTGACCACCACCCATCCGTACTGAATATTTATCAAGTACACGCAGGCCCGGCATGGTTTTACGCGTATCAACGATAATAGCATCTGACTCAGCCACCGCTGCAACGAATGCCGCCGTATGAGTCGCAATACCACTCATCCGTTGCAACAGATTCAAAGCAACCCGCTCCCCTTGCAGCAAGGTGTGGGCATCGCCCTTAATCCAAGCGATCACCTCACCGCGCTTAACGAAGCCGCCATCTTCTCGCAACGCGTCAAAGGCTACATTGGCATCAAGAAGAGTAAAAACACGCTGTGCGACCTCTATCCCAGAGAGATAAAAATCCTCTTTAGCAACCAGTTCGGCCTGTGCAGGCGTCCCTTTTGGTACTGTTGACAAGGTAGTGATGTCACCAGAGCCAATATCTTCTTGTAGTGCCGTCTGAATAATACGATCAATTTCAAACACAATTTTTCTCCATAACATGTTGATAATACTAATTATATACCATAAGAGATTCAGCGCAGACAACTGAAAACGAGGCACTGTCACTCAACAGAAAACCATGGACATTGTGCCAGAATATGATAAAAAACAAGGATTGATAAGTAAAACTTCTAAGGGAGGCCTATTGTGTTCATAAAAAATACAACATTTCACCTAGCATCATCATTTTTTTCACCGAAACAATCTGTGATTTTACTGATGTGCACCCTCGTGATGATGAGTGGTTGCGTGAGCAAAGAGGCCTTTCAACAAGCCGTCGATAAAAATGCGACCTTAAATAATGAGATGGCGGTACAGCGTCAGCAAATTGCCCAACTTCAAGCGGCAGCGCAGAACCTTACTCAACATATTGAGAACAAAAAAACCGAGATTGAAGCGCTGCAACAACAAAATATCGAAGCGATGGCTGAACTTGAACGACAATCAAGTATTTACGGTGCCCGCACCGTTGCTTCGCAGCAAAAGATTGATCAACTGAACCAGCAACAGCAAGCATTAGAACAAGAGCGGCAACGCACCGAGGAACGCTTTCAGGAACTTCAGGTGATCAGCGAAGAGAAAACAGGAACGATCTCTGAGTTGGAGAATAACCTTGAACTGGAACGGCTTGCTCGTGAAGCGCGAATTGCAGAACTCGCGCAAACCTACGACACCTTGGTAGCCAGCCTTGAAGATGAGATTCATCGCGGCGAAGTGACCATCAGTAAACTCAAGAATCGTTTGACGGTCAATCTGGCGCAAAAAATCTTGTTCCCATCAGGCTCAGCAGGGTTGTCAAGTGAAGGGCAAGAGGTCATTGCTCAAGTGGGTGAAGTACTCAAAGGCGTTGCTGACAAAACGATTCTCGTCGAGGGGCACAGCGACAATTTTAAAATTAGCCAAACGCTACAACAAAAGTTTCCCAGCAACTGGGAGCTTTCTGCAGCACGCGCAGCAAGCGTTGTGCGCTATCTACAAAGCTCAGTTGGCATTGCAGGAAAGAAACTCTCTATTGGTGCCTACGGCCCCTATCGGCCGATAGCTGACAACGCAACGGAAGAGGGCCGTGCTCAAAACCGTCGCATCCAAATTATCCTTGTGCCAAGAGAGTCTTAAACGGTTGCGACAACAAAGGCTGACTAAGGATTTAGATCACGCCACACTTGCAACCACACCTTTTCGAGATTGACACCGCGAATCCGACAATCCTGCTCACCGGTGGGATTGGCGCGCAGGATATCAACCATGCAACGCTCATCAAGGGCAATGGATGTCGCGATGTTAATTTCGGCCGATAACCCCATCGAGCCATCACAAAAGAAGCCATGCGCTACCCCTTCTGAATAAAAAATCAGCTCCACACGATCAGCACTGTGTAAACGTAGGCAACCACTAAACTGCTCTTTTTTCAGCCGAGCCATCAAGCGCTGAATGTCTAACAGTTCAACAAGTTGATCACGCGCTTCCACTTTTGCCTGACAGAACTGACGCACATAGGAGATAAAATCGTCCTCTAAGCGGTACACTCCCATCAAACATTTATCGCCCTGAACTTCACGAAAAATCATCTGCAGTGCCAACTCGCCGCACAACCGCTCGCGTCGTTCTTCGCCGACATAACGCTGCCACAACGCAGCAACAATTTGTCCTTTTACATAACCAATAATTCCATTTCCCTGCGCAACCTCAAAAGAGAGATAGCCACTAAAATGATTGGCACACATCTTTTGTAACGCATCGGGCATTTTCAATTTCGAGGTATCGAGTTGCTCTTTAATGGTTTTACCGCGAGGTAATAAGCGCATGGATCTACTCCTCAAGTTCAGCAATTTCAAGCTGCAACTGCTCCCATTGTTGATACAATTTTTCAAGCACACTCGCTAAATCAGAATGCTGCTTCGTCTTCAAATTAAACTGCTCATGATCTTGATATAAGTCTGGCTCAGCAAGTTGCGTTTCAAGTTCACCGTTTAGTTGCTCCTGCCCTTCAATCTCAGTTTCAAGCTGTTTGAGCTGTTTTTGTAATTTGCGACACAGGCGTTGTTCCTCTTTGCGTTTCGCATGATCTTTTTTACGCTGATCTTTATCTGGGCTGTCCGCAGCTGAATTTGATTGTGCGGTATGTTCAACGCGATTTTCACCGTGCTGATTCACCCCTTCAGCCTGTTTAGTCTGTAAAAAATCGGCGTAATTGCCAGTGTGGGAGGTGATATGCCCCCCCTCAACGTCAATGACTCGCGTCGCAAGTTGATCAACAAAATAGCGATCATGAGAAACAAACACCAAGGTGCCAGCATAGTTATGTAACGCCTGCAACAACACATCTTTCGATTGCAGATCAAGATGGTTGGTCGGCTCATCAAGAAGCATGAGATTCGCGGGCCGAAGCAATAAAATGGCCAACGCTAAACGGTTGCGCTCACCACCCGAAAGCACCGAAACTCGTTTATGAACATCATCGCCACTAAATAGAAACGTACCTAGAACATCGCGCAAACGCGGCACCATATCTACTGGAGATTTTGCCGTGATCTCTTCGAGAACGGTATTAGTTTTTTTGAGCGTCGCCGCCTGATCTTGGGCAAAATAAGCCAGCTCAAGATTATGCCCCTCTTTGCGTTGACCTTCACTCGGCTGCTCAATTCCAGCCAACATCCGCATCAGCGTTGACTTACCCGCACCATTGGCACCTACCAGAGCAAGGCGTTCTTCGCGCGTTACCGTTAGATTTACACCTTGCAATACTTGGTGATCACCATAACATTGGCCAGCATCCACTAACTCTAACAACTCCTTACCGCCGCGCGAGGGTTGAGGGAAATTAAAGGCAATCTTTTTCCGCTGTGGTGGAATTTTAATACGGACAATTTTTTCAACTTGGCGAATCCGGCTTTGAACTTGGCTGGCTTTATTTGCTTGATAGCGAAAACGGTTGATAAACGCTTCAACCCGTTCTATCTCTTCATCTTGACGCTGTTTGGCAGCGCGCAAGGCGGCAACACGGCGATCTCTCTCTTTAAGATAAAGAGTATAGTTCCCCGGATATTCCGTTAGATCACCGTTCCAAACCTCGACAATACGTTGGACCACTTGATCCATAAAATAGCGATCATGAGATACCAAAACCACGGCGAAGGGGTAGTTGCTGAGGTAGCTCTCAAGCCAATCTCGCGCAGGGAGATCAAGATGGTTCGTTGGCTCATCAAGGAGGAGGAGATTGGGCCGTTGCAGCAGTAAGCG
>MAXR01000056.1 GCA_001751155.1 Desulfuromonadales bacterium C00003068
GACCAGGCCAGCCTTGAACACTTTTCGACAGTTGTTCAACAACACCACGCAACATATTAAGTTCTTTAACATTGGGTCTGGCTTTGGCCAATAGGCTACGCAACATACCACTAAACACCTCAGGACGACTCGGATTGGTATAACCAACTAGGTCAACCAATTGATCGACCTGACTCATCAGAGCATCAGTATCGTTCTGTGGTGGAAGCGGCTCCACAGAATCAAAACACTCGTGCTTTTCATATGTACGCTCACAGCTCATCTCGTACAAGGTAACCACTACAGCCTGAGCTAAGTTAAGAGAGCCTGTAGATCCCAACACACCCGATGTTGGAATGGTTGCCGCATGAGAACACTGGGCAACCTCTTCAGTGCTCAAACCACAATCTTCACGGCCAAAAACAAGACCAATACGACTTTGCTCAGGCAAGGTGGTAATCAACGGTTGAACTTCAGCAATCGGATATAATTCGCCGCGCAAACGACCACAGCGGCGCGTTAAAGCAATGCTCATGGTTAAATCTGCCAGCGCATCACTTAATGTTTCATGCAATGAAGCTTGCCCCAACAACAGCTTTGCATCGACAGCAAACTTAACTGCTTCAGGATGAAAACGATCACAAGGGTTCACTAAACGCAGGTCAGTCACGCCAAAGTTAGCCATTGCACGACACACTGCACCAATGTTACCCGGCTGACGTGGAGCAACCAACACAATCGCAAACTTAGATAAATCAATCATCAACGCATCCTCTATCCATTTATTTACAAATAAAAAAGGTGCCTCAAATGGGCACCCTTTTGTACAGCTATATCACACTCAACCAATTAGAAGAAATAGGTCAAGTTTGCCGCAACCAGGTGGGCAGCACTTTCATACTCACCTGTTTGGATCTCATTATCAACTTTACGGTCGTCAAAATCAACCCACATGTAGGCAAAGTCAATAACAGCGCGCTCAGTATGGTAACCAACACCAAAGGTGTAATTGTTCCGACTTGCATCAGGCAGTTCAGGACCCATTGTTGAATCTGGGACCGGAGTATTATCACGTGCGTAACCAACTCGCAGATCAATCGTTTCAGTTACAGCATACTGAGCACCAACACGATAAGCCCAAACATCATTCCAGTCTTTAGGAGCAGCTGGGCTATCACCTAAGGGACTGCTTGGTCCTAGGTCAATATCCAATTCATCGTACGAACTCCAGCCAAAACGGTCTGCATCACATTCAATGGTAAGGCGATCAGTAGGATGCCATGCCACAGCAAAACTCCATGTATCAGGCAATGTAATCTCTGTTGAGGCATCAGACGTAGCAGTCGTCGGTATAAACGAAGCAGGAACCTCTAACGCTCCACCGATAACAGCTTGCCCTGCTGGAGTAACAAGAAAATCCGCATCACCGTCAATGTCTAGCTCAACTTCACTACGATACGCCACTGCAACACTTAGTGAATTGATAGGCTTCCAAAGAACACCAAAGTTATAGCCCCAGCCATCGCCGTCCCCCTCAATCTCAGTGGATGCAATATGGCCATACGCACCAGCAAATGTATCTTTTTCCAACCAAACTTGAGCGTAGGTATAATCAATACCTGCACCAACAGCTAAATTTAGAGAATCAAAACGATAAGCAACCGTTGGGTTAACATTGATGGGTTTAATGGCTATTTCTTTAATTTCATCCCTGAACGGACTTGAATTGTCCCAGCGTTTTGCTAATGGATAGAGTGAACCTATTCCAATACCAAATGCCCAAGGAGAATCTTCTTCAGAAAAAGTCGCATAAAAATTGGGTGGGAAAAAAACATCCTTGCGAGCTTTAGTATCAACTGCAACAACAGTCCCACCAATCTCAGTTTCACCTTTAAACTCAGTCTCAGGCACATTAATTACCGTAACACCAAGGCTCACTTGAGTTCCACTTTGAAAGGCTATCCCCGCTGGATTATAAAAAATCGCAGAAGGGTCATCCGCCTGAGCAACAAACGCATTAGCCATCCCCATAGCCTTTGCACCTTGCTCACGGATATGAAATCCAGCTCCAAACACAATCGTCGGTACCAACAGTACCATCAACACAACAACAGTTAGTCTACTCTTCAAAATCATTCTCCTTTATCATTAAAATGACGGCTATTATGCCTAGGAGAACCCATATCAAGCAAGCATAAAATAATGAAGATTAATTTGGTGGTTTTTGTGAGCGCTTACTCAAGTATATTGCCCCCCAAATGACGCCAAAAATCAGTACAATAAATAAGATATCACCTAAATATGCCATTTTCCCCTCCCTTAATAATCAGTATACCGATGTTACAACCGTGTTAATTCCAGCATGTTGACCGACCGTTTTATAAATCTTTATCTCATCCCACGGTTGATCTAAAATTCCATCATGAATGGCCCAACTCCGACCACGCACTGTCGCTTCCATCCCTTGTTGACGAAAAGGGGTCGAACCATCTAACCGTGCCGTGAGAACACCGCCGAACTGGAACTCACGATCGATCCACAGCATTAATTGTTTCCCCGTAATATAATCAAAACCATAATTCTCATAACGGACAGCATTACTATAAGACAGTGGCTCAGCAATGATCATCTCAATACCCAGTGATACAACAAATTTCTCAAATTGAGCAAAGAAATCTTTAAATGCTTTCAATCCACGCCGCACCTGATTTGGAGATAATCCTGCGTTCATCGCCTTAATCTCTTCGGGAATATTACGTCGCACAGTGGCAAATGAGTTTTCACGCCCCTGCTCATCATGATCAATATTAAATCGAGGTGAATCAGGGTCATTGATCAAGCAAAACGATAGTTCAATCTGGCGATATGGGGTATCGGCAACTTCAACAAAGAAAAGACAATCTTGATCAGTGGCATCCCGTCTAATTTCGATACGAAGCAACCCAAGACCTTGCGGGCAGATAAACTTGATTCGATTTTCACTCAACGTTGACGACTTTTGCGGTGCGGTGAATGTTTGACGATCAAAACCATACTCTTCAAAAATCATAGCAGGGACAATGGTTGAGTAAATTGACTCCTTCTGTGCTTGTGGCAACTCATTAATCTCTTTAATTGAGAACAGTGGCAACCCGTCAGGATCAAGCAGATGTGACATACCAGTCTGTGCCATATTAACCCCGTGCGCTAAGATTCAGTAATGGGAAAATCTGCCGTTCAATAATCGAGATGTTTTTATCTAACGATTGTTGGGCGCGACTAAAGTCATCGGGTGCTGCCATATGCGGTGGATCACGCAACCAATCACACGGTTCGTCTAGCGATAGCATTGTCTTTTTAAAAGGGGCAGGTATTTCATCGGCAACGGGTACGCCAATCATCGTTGACCACAGCAGTGTCCATGCTCTGGCAACATTTAAGCGGTCATAGCCACCACCACCAATCGCCACCCACGGGATTCCTGTTTCCAAAAAACCGCGTCCAGCATATTCCATAAACGCTGTCGTACATTCGAGCCGCGTTAACGGGTCTGTGCGTAACGGATCGGCTCCCATCTGAGTGACCAAAACATCAGGCGCAAAGCCTTGAATTAAAGGTAAAATCATCCGCGTAAAGGCTTGTTCAAAAATCAGATCATCGGAATGGGGAACCAGAGGGATATTAACAGAGTAACCGTAACCTTGGCCCGTTCCCACCTCATCAACAAAACCTGAATAAGGATAAAAATCTTTACCGTTCTCATGGATCGACACCGTCAACACTTGGTCATTGTCGTAAAATGCTTGCTGAACACCATCACCGTGGTGAGCATCAATATCAACATAAACAACGCGTTTGCCCTGTTTCAACAATTGCGCAATAGCAACAACGGCATCATTGAGATAACTAAACCCTGATGCACGTGCACTGTGAGCATGATGCCAACCACCAGCCATGCTAAATGAAGCTCGACATCCCTCTTCAACGACTTGCCGTACGGCTTCAATGGTGCCACCACACATCAACCGTGACCAATCATATAATCCCTTAAAAACTGGATTTTCGATATCACCAAGACCATAAAAGAAATTGGCATGCACGTCATCATCCAGACTAAAAGATTTAAGTGTATCAAGGTAATCCTGTCGGTGAAAATCACGCAACATCTCTTCTGATGCCACGGGACATTCTACTTGCTTCACATGAGATGGTGTAAGCAATTGGTATTGTTGCATCAATTCATAGGTAAGCCGGTAGCGATCCACCTTAAAGGGATGACATTCGCCATAAGAATAATCACTAAAACGGCTAGAATATATAAGCGCAAATTGATCGGTCATGAATTAAATTATTGACTCCGTATGGTGTAAACCTTTTTCACGTTAGTTTTACCCATCTCACCTTGCAGCGTCAATATAATTGGATAATTGCTATTTAAGTGTACAACAGGTATAAAGATGGCGTTTCGATCTATTTTCACACCTGTGTAATAATAGTACAGAAACATGCATTTACCTTGCACTAACTATTTTAAGGAGCACCAATACGTGTCACAACAATTATCAGGAAAACAAGCACGTCACCTACGCGGCCTCGGCCACCACTTGCAACCCGTCGTTCTTGTCGGTAAGGATGCAATCACAGAGGGACTCGTCAGCTCTGTCGATGAGGCACTTGAGCTACATGAACTCATCAAGATCAAGCTCCAAGAGGGCTGCATTATGGACCGTAAGGATGTTGCCAGCATTCTTTCAGAACGCTGTGATGCTGCAATTGCGCAAATTTTGGGCCGAACAATCCTTTTGTTTCGTAGCTCTGAAAAAGCGTTGATCACCTTGCCAAAATCGAAACAATAGGATTTACAGGCAGTGCGGATCATAAGCGGTAGTGCCCGCGGCACACAACTAGCGACCTTCGACGGAGCAGAAATCCGTCCCACAAGTGATCGTGTACGTGGGGCTATCTTTAGCATCTTGACCAGCCGCTTAGGTCACTTTAGTCAAAAACGTATTCTCGATGTTTTTGCTGGTAGTGGTGCTATGGGTCTTGAAGCGATGAGTCGTGGTGCTGCAAGCGTCATTTTCGTTGATCAAGGGCAGCAAGCGAAACAGCTCATTCAAACCAATCGTACACGCTGCCACCTCGATAAAAACACCCGCATCATTCATCAAAGTGCACAAAAGGCGTTACCAAACCTCAACGGCCAACAATTTGACCTCATTTTCATGGATCCACCCTACGGTAACGAGTTGATCCCCCAAATAATTGAGTTAGTGGCTGAATATAACCTATTATCCCCTGACGGCATCATTTGCGCTGAGGAACAACGCAACACTGAGATCCCCCAACATATTAAGCGCTATGAGCAACAGGATGTGCGTCATTATGGCGCCACATCAATTTATCTCTATAGCCATACTGAATCCGTTTAACGGGAGAATGAGATTATGAATAACCGTATTGCTGTTTGTCCTGGTTCGTTTGACCCCATCACCAATGGTCATCTCGACATTATCCAGCGAGGTCTCAAAACATTTGATACGGTCATTGTTGCAGTCGCCAAAAATGCGAATAAGAATAGTCTATTTAGTGCTGAAGAGCGGGTCGAAATGATTAAAGAAGCGGTTGGACACGATCCACGGATACAGGTTGATGTAATTGAAGGGCTACTCATCAACTATGTAGAGAGTAAGGGAGCTCAGGTTATTTTACGTGGATTACGTGCGGTATCGGATTTTGAGTATGAATTTCAGCTGGCTCAGCTTAATCGTACGATTCACGATCAAATTGAAACCGTTTTCTTAATGACCTCTTTGCGCTACGGATATCTCAGTTCATCCATTGTCAAGGAGATCGCCTCACTGAACGGCCCTATTGATGAATTTGTACCAGAATTTGTACAAAAAAAGTTAGCTGAAAAATTCAGCTAACTTTAGATATTATCACCATTATAACACTGCTAAATAGCAGTGTGTTTGTGGGATCACCCTCACATCCAATCCAGCACGAGAAAGTACCCCCTGCCACGCAATGAGCTGTGCCCCGGCAACAGAACAGCTGCCATCGATTGTTCGCGGCTGCAAAATAACGGGAACATGCCGAGCCACATCGGCAACAATATCAGCCGCACACTGTAGCTCTTCAATCGAAGTTTCAACACCAACAACTATCTTGACACAACAATTGACCTGCGATGCCAGCTGCAAAAATTGGCGATGATCACTCCACGGCGTCGGTTCACCCGTCTGTGACTCCAGCTTAAAGTCCATAACAACCCAACGTAACCATGGCAACACGGATCGTAGTGATTCCGTCAAGGTTCCGTTAGTTTCGAGTTGAATCGGTAATAACTGCGACAGTAGCGGCAACCATTGAGTGAGCGCATCAAAATGCAGTAATGGTTCACCACCTGTAATAGAAAAGGAATGGTGTGCTTGCGGCAAACCTTCTAACCAACCCTGCACACAATCAACTACCTGTTGCGCATCAATGGGATTATCCCACAGGGTAAAGGTTTCAGAACCTGGAGCCGTTTCAACGTTACACGAGGCAGTCGGCGCAAACGGCGTATCACAATAGTTGCACGCAAGGTTACAACCCGCTAACCGTAAGAAAATTTGCCTTCTCCCGACAAGGGGACCTTCACCCTGAACAGAGGAAAACATCTCTATCACTGGTAACTTAGTCACGTGAATAGCTCGCACAAGCGTTATCTGATTCCCATACATTGACCTCATGTACAGTAACATTATCGTTATTCAAAATGGTTTCGAGCTTTTCAAAGAGGTAACGAGAGATATTTTCAGATGAAGGACTGTTTTCAATAAATGG
>MAXR01000057.1:0-1715 GCA_001751155.1 Desulfuromonadales bacterium C00003068
AAGCCCGACTGGAAAACCAGTCGGGCTTTTTGTTGAACTTAGACTAAAAGAAAGTTCCTTTTAGAAGTTGTAACCAAATGCAAGGTAGCCACTGTATGACTTACCATCTTCATCACCATAGACATACTCTTCTTCAGACTCAAAGATGTCGTAGGTTGCTGATACTTCTGTGTAGAATGCATCAGTGAAGTTGTAGGTACCACCAACGGTAAATGAGTATTGCTCGTAAGAGAGGTCAGAGTACTCATCAATCTCGTTGTTTAGGTCCCAGTCCTCATAACTTACTGAACTTTTTAGACCTGGGACTTCGATGCCACTAGTTGCAATATTGTCATCAAGCGCACCATTGCCATCTAGGTCAGCAAATGAATTAAGGCTTGATCTTTCGGTGAATTTCCAATCCCAACTATCATCAGCACGGTTGTAAGTAAAGCCAGCATTAAGCTTTAGTGCATCAGTTGCTTGGTAGTCAGCATTGATTGCTGCTGTGTGAACGCTTGATTCGTACTCGGTAGTTTTACAGATCGACCCAAACTGGGACGAAGCTACTGCGTTCGCTCAGCCATGATACCAACCAACACAGATACGGTTTTCTGTATCTTGGTTGTTGAATGTGTAGGACATGGTGAGGTTTAACTTGTCACTTGGTGCATACCAGAAACTCATACCAGGAACAAATGTTGTCTGCTCGTACTCAACCGTATCATTCTCTTCATAACGGAAACGCATGTAGAATGTAGCGGCCATGTTGGCACTTGGCGACCATGTGGTGCTCAGCTTGGCTTCGTGTACTTCTTCAGGCTGGTTACTCGACTCAAGAGTACGTGAAGAGTAAACAGAGTTCCAGTAGTAAGCAAACTTGTCGTTTGGATCAGTGCCTTTAAAGTCATTAGTATTGAGGAACCAAAGGTCTGCGTTTAGAGGATCGACAGTGCCAATATCTTGAGCGATGCCGACATGTACTCCAGCAAATGGCTCATCAATATCCTGATACTTGTAACTGATGCGACCTGAAAGAGTTTTATTGACGCGGGTACTGATAGCACCAGTGAAGGTGTGAGTCTCAGTCTCGCCAAGTTCCTCTTCGTCGCGTTCAACATCTTCGTACTCGTAACCGAGACGCAGTGTTGTTGCTCTGGCTAAACGATAAACTGCATCAAAGCCGAATTCGGTAACTTCGCGTGATTCTGCTGACTCATATTCCTGAATTACAGGCATATAAGGTGTGGCTGAAGTAGGATCACTGTAGTTGAAGTTATCGTAATGAGAGGTAGAGATGTTTCCTGCAAGAGCTTCTGCTATCTCTAGATCAATAGCTTCTTGACGGTCAGGGAACATAAGTGAATATTTAGGACCATCGATCTCATACATTCCACCACGTAGAGATAGACGTACTGGGCCTAACTTGGTTGCCAACTTACCATTGAAGCCTTCGTACTCACTTTTCAGTGTGTCGCTACCCTCAAAGGTGTATTCGCCGGGTTGATCAGATTTCTGACTCTCAATGTCAGCTCTAACATAGCTAGCTGAAAAGATTGTGTTGTTAGGCAGATCAAGGCGTGCCTTGATCATGTGGGAATCTTTTTCAGAGTCTGGAGTTCTGTTGAGCTCTAGTTCACTCTTGTCGTAGATGATTTGGCTGGCTTTTGCCAGTTTCAGATCGCCATCTTTAGCACCAAAGAACTCACCGTATGTTGCGGCACCAGCAGCGTTTT
>MAXR01000057.1:1739-2592 GCA_001751155.1 Desulfuromonadales bacterium C00003068
AGTCTACAGTGAGTAGGCCAAATTTACCTGTGGCTCCGAGGGTGTACTCTTCGGTGCGCTCATCAATCTCTTTGCCTACAGCACTAACGTGGCAACTAGCACATTTTGCTAGACTGATTGATTGCTCCATACCCTCGCGTGTTTCGATGCGAGCACCAGCTTTGAATGTTACGTTCGCTAATTGTGGAATAACTAGTTCGGCTTCATTTCTCCACTCACGGCGAGTTACAACATAGTTGTTGTTAACTTCTTGATCCCAAGCTACTGCAGGGTCGTAAGCTAGAACTCCACTTGAATCAAGTAGGTTGCCGCCACCAACAGCTACACCATCGTTGCCAGTTGCTTCGATAAGATTAGCATAGATACTGTCGGTGGTTACACTGGGCTGACCGCCACCGATGTCGTCGCGAGCTGTTGCTCCCATTTGAGCAAGAGTCTCGTGATCTTTGCTGTGCTCAAGAACAGTTAGTTCGCTATCGAGTTTTAAAACGCGACCAAAGTCAAGACCTAGACCGTGCTTTTGGTCGCGAGGACCCATTGTTTCGCTCTCAAGTTCGAGAATGAAACCACCTTTTTCAAATTCAAGATCCAGTTGCGGAGCAAGAGAAACGCCGTCCTCTTGACGTACTGAACCATACTCATTTACACGTGCTGCATTGTCGTCGGTATTAATACNNCCGCCATAGCTGTGGTAGCCGCTACAAACGTCAGGACGGTCAACAGTGCAAGCAGCCATAATTGGCTTTGCTTCATAGTGTGTGCCTCCTTAAAAAATTAACGGGTCAAGCCGCCACCGGTAAGTGGTTGCGATGGAAAATCACTGCCGTGGACAACTTTGTGGCACGTGGTACAC
>MAXR01000057.1:2600-7228 GCA_001751155.1 Desulfuromonadales bacterium C00003068
GTACACTTGGTGCCATATGATGTTTGGAAACCCTCTGTTCCGTGAACGTTAACAATATCAGCAGTTGCTTGTGCGCTTGCTGATGTTTGTACATTACGGGTGTCTTGGTAAGGGTTTGGTGTATTTACACCTAACATCACGGTGCCTGGATTATCAGTGTAGTACTGGTTAAAGTCATCATCCGACACTGTGTAGTTTGACTCACGCAGCATGTGGAAGTGACCTTCGTGGCACTGTAGGCACAAGAAAGGCTCATTTTGAGCTAATAGGTTGTTCGCAACGCTACCGTGTGGATCGTGGCAGATGGTGCAATCGTCCTCAACTGGTGCATGACCGAAGACAAATGGACCTTGGTAACGTGTGTGGCAGTTTAAGCAAAGGTCGTTCAAGCGCTCGTCGGTGTTCAAGGCTTCGCCTATCGCGCCGTGAGCATTGTGACAGCTTGAGCAGTTCATTTTACCAGCCTCAAGAGGGTGGCTAGATGGATAGTGAGTTTTTGCTTGCTCTTCCTTGTGGCAGGTGAAGCATAGCTCTGGATCCTCAGCTTTGAGGCTGAATTTACCCTCGCCATCGTGAACGCTGTGACAGTCGAGGCAGCCTACGTCACTCAATGCGTGAGCACTGTGAGTGTAGTCCATCAACTTGCCGTCAGTGTGACACTTTGAACAGATTGCCGCAGATTCGTCAGCGTTTAATTCCGCTGGACGGAGAATAAAGCAAGAATCTCCATCGTTGTCTACGTGCAGGCTACCTGGTCCGTGGCAGGATTCGCAGCCTTTTTCTGCTCCCATTAGCTCCCAGTCTGCTAAGCGACCATGAATGGTCTTAGCAAAACCTTCGCCTCCGGTTGATGTGGCGAAATCTTCGCCGGCCATGTCGTCATGACACTCTAAGCAGGTCTCTTGACCTACGTAAGTGGCACCCTCGATCACTGGCAGTGTGAGAACCTTTTCCCTGATTGTTCCTGTAGCGCACGCGCCCAGAATCAGTAGCAGGGGAAGGGCTTTCACCAGCCATGAGGCCTTGGTGTTAAACTTCCTTCGCATGTTTTCTCCTTTCGGTCTTCCACCGATGATGTGATCCTAATGTTGTTTTATGCCGCAATTGTTGACTCATGAAGTTATGATTCGAACAATCGTTCGGCGTAAAAAACTTAGGAAAAACAGTGTGTTATGGTCTTGATCACGATATGGTGAAAAAGAGCCATAACACCCACGTTTGATATCCCGTGTACAATACGTTTGTTGACTGTTAGTGTAAAACGAATGATTCTAATGGGGTTATAAGTCATGCTTATAGTTTTACATGTTTATATTCGGAATTTACTATGGGGTCTGTGTGGTGGTGTGCGCTGCAAAGATCTGGGACAGTCCCGATTTTGCTGTATGTGAAATGGGATTTTTTGCAATGGGGACATTTTATGGAAACACAATATCTGAAAACATTATTGATGGCAGCCGAAGAGGGTAGCTTTTCTCGTGCGGCAATTAAGTTGAACATTACTCAATCAGCGGTTTCGCAGCGAACGAAAAGTTTGGAAAATTGTTGTGGGGTCTCATTGTTGGATCGCTCTGGAGCGTCATTGGTTCCAACCGTTGCGGGCCAAGTTGTGCTAGATGGTGCGCGGCGCATCCTAGAGATGGAAGAACAGATGGTGCAGCAACTGCGATCGTTAAATGATAAGCAGCATCTTAATATCTGTAGTACTCCTGCGTTCGGTATGGCTCATTTGCCACAAATTCTCAAAACTTTTGTGCCGCAACATGGAGAGATTGAAGATCTTAAGTTTCTGTTTAACGCGCCGTTACCGGCATTAGATGGTTTGCGGGCTGGGGAGTTTGATGTTGTTGTTATTGAGCATCTTGGCGATATTGATTTTGGTATGATGCGTCACCGCTCATTGCCAGAGGATGAGATGGTTTTTGTTAGCGCACCAAGTATGGGGATTGCAGAGGGTGGTATTTCGTTAGATGAGTTGAAGCAGTACTGTTTTATCACTCGCCGTGATGGCTGTAGTTGCCGCGATCTGCTGTCGCTTAATTTAGAGAATGCTGAGCAAGGTATTGACCAGTTTAAGCGGGTGATGGTTCTTGACGATTTTTGGTTGATCATTCAAGAGGTGTTGGCTGGTTCGGGGGTGACCTTTATTTCGCGCTCAGCAGTGGCAGCTGATATTGCAGCAGGGCGGTTGCTTGAGCACCATGTCGATGGTTTTCAGCGCTATCGCCAGCGTAGTATTGTTGCACGAGAATGTGAGGCAACTTCATCACTGAAGCGTAGCTTTACGGAGAGTGTGCTCAGCTACTTTGGTTTAGAAGTGTAATCAATTTGTTTGTCGTTGTGTTTGGTCTGATTTGGTCCTTTTCTCTATATAATATATACGTGAGTTCTGTTTGCGGGATTGTTGGGGGGCTGCTCTGCGGATAAAAGGGTGGAGAATCTTCCCCTGTTCTGGTAGATTAGGCGGCTTATTTAGACGATTTTAGAGAATTTAACGGATTTAAAAGTTGATGGGGTGAGAAATGAACCCCTGTTGCCGATTATTTTAATAAATGCGAGGATCAAAATGGATTACAAAGATACCCTGAATTTGCCGAAAACCGACTTTCCTATGCGCGGTAACCTTCCGAAGCGCGAGCCTGAAATGTTGCAACGTTGGAATGATGTCGATCTGACGGGGCAAATTGCTAAAGCGGGTGAAGGTCGTCCTCGATTTACTCTACATGATGGCCCTCCATATGCCAACGGCCATACCCATATTGGTCACGCACTGAACAAGATTCTTAAAGATATTGTCATGAAAAATCGTCGCATGCAGGGCTACGATGTGCCGTATGTTCCAGGTTGGGATTGCCATGGTTTGCCAATTGAGCTGATGGTTGATAAAAAGCTCGGTAAGAAGAAGCGCGACATGACTAAGGCAGAGATTCGTAAAGAGTGTCGCACTTATNNTTTAAGCGGTTAGGCATTTTTGGTGAGTGGGATAATCCTTATCTCACCATGCACGATAGTTACGAGGCGGCAACAGCCCGCGAGCTGGCGCGTTTTTCTGAGCGCGGTGGTCTATATAAAGGGAAAAAACCGGTACATTGGTGTTCGTCCTGTGTGACCGCTTTGGCTGAAGCCGAAGTTGAGTATGCGGATCACGTGTCGCCTTCTATTTTTGTGAAGTTTCCGTTTGTTGATGAACTTCCTACGGGGTTGTCTGCCCTTGAAGGCAAGTCACTGTCTTTTGTTATTTGGACCACAACGCCATGGACGATTCCAGCAAATATGGGAATCTGTCTCAATCCTGAATTGGATTATGTTGCTGTTGAGATGGCTTCGGGGGATGTTCTCGTTTTTGCCGAAGGACTGTACGAGGGTGTTCTCGCTCAGCTTGATCTCACTGGTGAAGTGATTACCACCTTTAGTGGTGAACTGTTTGAGAATAAGCGCTGCAAACATCCTTTCTATGATCGTGACTCGCTGATTATCCTTGGCGATCATGTCACTCTCGAAGCTGGAACGGGCTGTGTTCATACTGCCCCCGGTCATGGTCATGATGATTATGTTGTTGGCTTGAAGTACGGTTTGGATATTTATAATCCCGTTGATGACTATGGTCGTTATCGTAAGGATGTTGAATTGTTCGGTGGCATGAAGCTCGCTGAAGCAAATGATGCGGTATGCGTCAAGATGACAGAAGTGGGTGCATTGCTGCAACGCAGCGAACTGAGTCACAGTTATCCCCATTGTTGGCGCTGTAAAAAGCCAGTTATTTTCCGTGCGACGGCGCAGTGGTTTGTGTCGATGGATGAGAACAATCTGCGCGAACAAGCCCTGAAGCATATCAAAGATGTGCAGTGGATTCCAGGTTGGGGTCGTGAGCGCATTTACGGCATGATCGAAAAACGACCTGACTGGTGTATCAGCCGTCAGCGCTCCTGGGGTGTTCCTATCACCGTATTTTATTGCGCTGAATGTGGTGAAGCACTAGCGGACGCAAAGGTGATGCACTATGTTGCTGATCTGTTTGAAAATGGTGGTAGTGACCAGTGGTATGAAAAAGAAGCCAAAGAGTTGATGCCTGAAGGCACGAGCTGCTCGGCCTGTGGTCACGGTGAATTTACCAAAGAGACCGATATCCTTGATGTGTGGTTCGATTCAGGAGTTTCTCATGCTGCCGTCGTCGAAAAACGTGACAACCTCGATTCTCCGGCCGATCTCTACTTAGAGGGCAGCGATCAGCATCGTGGCTGGTTTCATTCGAGTCTGTTAGCGTCTGTTGGCACGCGCGGTGTTGCCCCATACAAAGCGGTATTGACTCACGGTTTTGTTGTCGATGGTAATGGTCGTAAAATGTCAAAATCACAAGGTAATGTTGTTGCGCCTGAAAAAGTGATTAATAAGTTCGGTGCTGAAGTGCTGCGCTTGTGGGTTGCCGCGCAAGATTATCAAGATGATATCCGCATCAGCGATGAGATCCTTCAGCGCCTATCTGATGCGTATCGTCGTATTCGCAATACCGCCCGTTATATCCTAAGCAATATTCATGACTTTGATCCTGCGACTGATATGGTTGCCGATGGTGATCTGCTCGAACTTGATCGTTGGGCGTTATCACGCTTAGAGTCTCTGGTTGGCCG
>MAXR01000058.1 GCA_001751155.1 Desulfuromonadales bacterium C00003068
AGTTTTGCCAGAACCTGCAACCCGGTGGCCACCTGTTTCTGGGACATTCCGAAACAATACATGGTTTCGATGTGCCATTGACGCAAATTGCCCCCACCGTTTATCTCTATCAACCTTGATCTTGATTTGGTGATTATTGATTCAAGGCGGTTGCTTGTCGTTCATTTTTTCTCCATAAACTGTTACCATCCCCATACTTATAACTTTATTAGCTATTTTCTTGTCGAAAGAGTTGATTTAAATGAGGCCACGTCCACCATATCCACCCGGTGTTTATCTTAAGCCTGGTGAGCTCCATATCGCAAAACGGCCTGCACTGATTGAAACGGTGCTGGGTTCGTGCGTGGCAGTTTTATTTTATTGCCCAAGCAGGCGGTGTGGGGCGCTCTGTCATGCCATGCTCCCTTCGGGCCATGGTGCAGATAATGGTGATGACCATAAATATGTTGATGCCGCGATAAATTATATGGTTCAGATCATGCGGCAAAACGGTATGGTGGAAAATAGCGTAGTTGCAAAACTGTTTGGTGGTTCAGATATGTTTGATGCTGCTCGTGACTCAGGGCCGGCACGATTTGCCGTGGGTGCTGAAAATATCAAAATGGCTCGTGCTGTTTTGCAGCAGCACCGCATCATTATTAAAAACTCTGATGTTGGTGGTTGCTATGGACGTAAGCTGCTTTATTTTAGCGAAACAGGTCAGGTATTTGTCAAAATGCTCAATCGTAAAGCGGTTGATGAAGATTTAATACTCTTGCAGACTGGAATTAATAATAATGGCTAAAATTAAGGTATTAATTGTCGATGATTCCGCTGTGGTACGTCAAGCTCTTCAGGCTGTCTTAGAATCAGATCCACACATTGAGGTGATTGGCACCGCGAATGATCCCTTTGTTGCGGCGCAACGGATGAAAGAGCAGATTCCCGATGTGATCACCCTTGATGTTGAGATGCCGCGCATGGATGGCCTGACCTTTTTACAAAAGATTATGTCGCAACACCCTATTCCTGTAGTGATGTGTTCCAGTCTCGTTGAAAACGGCTCAGAAACCTTGATGAAGGCCCTTGAGTATGGTGCCGTCGAAATTATCCAAAAACCCAGTTTGGGCACCCGTCAGTTTCTCGAAGAATCTCAAGTAAGAATTTGCGATGCTGTTAAAGCAGCGGCACAGTCACGTCCACGCCAAATAACTCCTCGGCGCAAAATTGAACCCAAACTGACCGCTGATGCTGTATTAGCCAAACCAAAATCAGAAGCGATGGTGCGTACCACCGAAAAAATTATTGCCGTTGGTGCATCAACAGGCGGTACCGAGGCGTTACGGGTCGTACTTGAGCAATTCCCGATGGATTCTCCCGGCATTGTGGTGGTGCAACATATGCCCGAGAACTTCACCAGTGGCTTTGCCCAACGGTTGGACTCGTTGTGCCAAATGAGTGTTAAAGAGGCCGAAAACAACGACACCGTCGTTCGTGGTCGGGTACTCATTGCCCCAGGGAACAAACACATGCTCCTTAAGCGCAGTGGTGCGCGCTACTATGTCGAAATAAAAGATGGCCCCCTCGTTTCTCGCCATCGCCCCTCTGTCGATGTTCTGTTTCGTAGTGCGGCGCGTTACGCTGGCAAAAACACTGTCGGTGTTATTCTCACTGGCATGGGTGATGATGGTGCCAAAGGGATGAAAGAGATGAAAGAGGCAGGCGCTATCAACATCGCCCAGAATGAAGCAACCTGCGTGGTGTTTGGTATGCCCAATGAGGCGATCAAGGCTGGAGGGGTCGATCATGTGATGCCGTTGGAAAGCATCACCATGAAAGTGCATACATTGTGTCGCTGATTCTTTCTTAACGGGGGAATAAGATACGGCTGTTTATGTGACGGTTATCTCGCCAAACCCATTGATAAGGAAAAACTACTCGAAAAGCTACGCAGGCATAACATTATAGTCTCTGGATTCTCACCATGATCATTAGGAAAAAAAATCTACTCCTATCTGTCGCTATTCAGGTGATTGTCATTCTTTCAGGCCTAGTGATGACAGCACTGCTGGTCGATTACGGTCGGCACGAGTTTCGCTTAGACCTGTTGCATCATGCCCGTATTGCCGCCAGCAGTTTCCCGCCGCAACAGGTGCAGAATCTCGTTAACAGCCCAAAACAGAATCGGCAGAACGTATGTGAACCAGTATGGGCGCGGTTACATAAGATTCAACAGGCGATCCCGCAGCTGCGCTATATTTACCTGATGCAGCTGGTTGATGGTCAGGTGCGCTTTGTCGCCGATAGCGATGATCCCCCCTGTCGTGATTACTCGGCGGACGACGGCATCTATGCTGAGGCCTCGACTGAGCTACAAAACATATTTGCCACTGGCCAGCCCTTTGTTGAAGGGCCGTTGGTCGATCGATGGGGAAACTGGGTTTCAGGGGTCGCGCCGATCATTGATCCTCACAGCGGTGATGTTATTGCTGTGCTTGGGCTGGATATTGATGCCGACGACTATGAGCAGAAAATAGCCATCTACCGTGTTTTTGGTCTCTCTATCACCCTATTAACTTGGCTGTTGGTGCTGAAATTCCACTTTATTTATCGTCGTGTCCGTATCTCAAGAGACCATCAGGCCGCCCTTAATCGCTCCTTGACTATGGAGATAGATAAACGTCAGGAGGTTGAAAAAGCCCTTAAGGAAAGCGAAAACCTGTTTCGTTCGATCTTTGCCAATACTGCCGCTGGTGTCGTGACTATATCGTTTAAAGGTAAATTTCTTAAGGGTAACCCCGCTTTCTGCCAGATGCTCGGTTACAGTGAAACTGAGCTGGAGCAGATGAGTCAGCGAGATATCACCCATCCCGATGATCTGGAATCCTCTGAGAAGATCTACTGTGATGTGGTGCGGCATAAACCGGAACGCTTTGAAATTGTCAAACGTTACCTGTGCAAAGACGGCACCATCGTCTGGGTGCAGATCACCGGCAGCTGGGTTTATGAGGGCGAAAATCCAATCTACGCCGTATTGCTGGTGCTGGACATCACCGAACGTAAGCAGGCTGAGGAAACTCTTAAAAAGAGTGAACTGGACTACAGGCAGCTTTATCGGCAGTTCCAAGGCTTATTGAATGCGATACCCGATACCATCATGTTGATCTCTCCGGATATGACTGTCGTGTGGGCAAATCGCGGGGCCATGGATNNACCTCTGGCAGGGGCTGAGTCACCCCTGTCCAGACTGTCCGGTTCAGCGTTGTTTTGCATCTGGAGAGCATGAAGAACAGTTGATTTATGCTGCCGATGGCAGCGCCTGGGCAGTGCGGGCCTATCCCTTGAAGGACGAGCACGGTAAGGTGGTTAACGTCATTGATGTGTGTAGCGATATCTCGGAAAAAATACGCTTGCGCGCAGAAGCTGATCGCAACAGCCGTCTGGCCTCACTGGGCGAATTGGCGGCTGGCGTTGCCCATGAGATCAATAATCCCAATGGATTGATTTTACTCAATACCCCGATGCTGCGTGATGTGTTGATTGATGCGCTGTCCCTGTTTGCTGACCATTATCAACAGCATGGACAGTTGGAACTGGGGGGGCTGGATTATCAGGAGCTACGCGATGAGTTGCCATTGATGCTGCAACGCATTGAGGGTGGAGCGGAGCGGATTAAGCGCATTGTCGAGGATCTTAAAAACTTTGTCCGCCAAGGTGAGGTTGATCTGTCAGATCAGCTGGATCTCAATGAGGTGGTGAAGGCTGCAATTCGAATGGTGGACAATTCGATTAAGCAAGCGACGGATCATTTTGAAGCCGTTTTTGGCACTCTGCCACGAGGACAGGGTGACTTTCAGCGCATTGAGCAGGTGGTTATCAATCTGGTACAAAACGCCTGCCATGCCTTAGCTGATCGCAGTGCTAAGATCCGGCTGGTTACCTATTATGACGCTGAAAATAAGTGCAACATCCTACAGGTTAACGATGAGGGGAGCGGGATTGCTCCAGCTGCATTGCCGCACGTAACCGATCCGTTTTATACCACGAGGCGGCAAAGCGGTGGTACCGGGCTGGGTCTGTCGGTCTCGGCGCGGATTATTCGCGAGCATGGAGGTCAACTTGAGGTCCAGTCGACACTGGGTGCTGGAACTGTGGTGACAATTAAACTGCCCATCACCAAAGAGGGAGAGTGTGCATGAAAAAATTGTTTCCAGTACAACCGGTGCTGTTAATTGATGATGAAGAGGATTGGATCCAGAGTCTGGTGCTGAGGATGAAGTGTTCAGCGGGGANNCATCCTGATGGATTTGACCATGCCCTACCGTTCCGGCGAGGAGCTGTTGGCCGAGATCCGTGCCGATTATCCCGATATCCCCGTGATTATCCTCAGTGGCATGAATCAGCTGGAGATCGCAGTTCGCTGTATCAAAAACGGTGCCTTTGATTATTTTGTCAAGACGGTGGAGATGGAACGTTTGGTGGCTGGACTTCATCGCGCTTTGGCACTGCGCGAGCTGAAAAA
>MAXR01000059.1 GCA_001751155.1 Desulfuromonadales bacterium C00003068
AAGTTATACTCAGATAACTTTTGCACCATACCCTCGCGAACATCACGCCACGCACTATGTACCGCACAATATTTGTCCCGCTCACAACAACCCACCTCAACAAGGCATTTATTAATATGCAGCGGATCCTCCTGTGCCTTAAAGATATCGTAGACTGTAATATCTTTAGGGTCCTGCTTAAGATAAAAACCGCCACCGACACCACGTTGAGAACCTACAATTCCAACCTTTACCAGCGGCTGAAATATTTTTGTTAAAAATGCTGGTGTCACGTCCTGTGTCCGACAAATATCTTTTTTAAGAATAATTTCCCCCTGAGGAAATTTCGACATGTACAGGATAGCTCGAACAGCATATTCTGTGGCGCGTGTAATAATCATAATCGTCCCTACTTAATTGTTAACTGTTATTGTTATAAATAAGGCTCTTGCCATTTTTTGTCAACCTATTTCCTCGTTAACCCTCAGGTACTTGACATAAACATCCTTCACAACCATCATTAAATCAATGACAACTCAAATCACACCACATAAATATGTTGGACGTTTTGCCCCAAGTCCAACTGGCCCACTTCACTTTGGCTCTTTAGTGACTGCCATTGCTAGCTACTGCCTGGCCAAGCAACAAAATGGTCAGTGGCTAATTCGTATTGATGACCTTGACCAGCCTCGCGTTGTCACTGGTATGGCTGACAAGATTTTACACCAACTTGAGGCCTTTGGACTCCATTGGGACGGCCCCATCACATATCAAAGTAATCAGACAAAACGCTATGCAGAGATTCTCGACTATCTTGACCAGCTCGATCTCACCTACCCATGCTGGTGCTCTCGCAAGGAAATATTAGCCAGTGCTCCACACTTTGGCATTGATGGACCAATTTACCCACGGACATGCTTAAACAATGCCAGCACTAAGGACAAAAACCCTGCATTACGGCTCAAAACAACTCCCACACCAACGATCTACCAAGATGACCTTCAAGGCTGCATACAACAGATTCTAGAGACTGATGTCGGCGATTTCACTTTATGCCGTGGTGATGGCGTTTTCTCTTACCAACTGGCTGTGGTGGTTGACGATCACGACAGCGGTATAACGCATGTCGTTCGCGGTCGTGACCTGCTGGCATCTACACCGAGGCAAATTTACCTGTTTAACTGTTTGGACTTTAGTGTTCCTTGCTATACCCATCTCCCCTTAGCATTGGACCCATCGGGTGAAAAGATTAGTAAACGTCACCATCAGGTCGCATTTTGTGACACCCAAACGCCACAGTTTTTTCTGTATAAAGCCTTAAAATTCTTAGGCCAATCACCGCCACTTGATCTGATTAATCAACCAACTGGGATCATAATCAATTGGGCTATTCGCCATTTTTCTATCCAAAACATTCCAGTTAAAGACCAACTCATCAAACTGGACAACGACCAAATCTCGACTTAGCCCTATCAATCAGCAATAAAAAAGGCGAGCCCAAATGAGCTCGCCTTTTTGTTTCACCACGATAACTAAGAATAATTACTTAGCTAAAGCCTTTACATACTCACGGTTTGTCTTGGCAATAAATTTAACACTAATGCCCTGCGGACAAGCCGCTTCACACTCGTAATGGTTGGTACAGTTACCAAAACCAGCGTCGATCATTGCTTCAGTCATGTTATTGACACGCTCAGCAGCTTCGATTGCACCCTGTGGCAATACAGCCATTTGAGCAATCTTAGCACTGGTAAATAACATTGCACTGCCGTTAGGACAGGCAGCAACACAAGCACCACAACCGATACATGCAGCAGCATCCATTGCATAATCAGCATCAGGTTTAGAGATCAATGTTTGATTCCCCTCACCAACTTCACCAGTATAAGCCGAAGTGTAACCACCAGACTGAATGATTTTATCCAAAGCATCGCGATCTACTGCGAGGTCTTTGATTACTGGGAACGCTTTTGCACGCCAAGGCTCTAGTGTCAGGCTGTCGCCATCACTAAATTGACGCATGTGCAATTGACATGCTGTTGTTTTCGCTTGAGGACCGTGAGGAACACCGTTAACAACACAACCGCAAGTACCACAGATACCTTCGCGACAATCGTTATCGAATTCGATTGGATCAATACCGTCACCAATCAATTCCTCATTGACTTCGTCAAGCATTTCAAGGAAAGAGCTGTCGGGGCTAACATTCTTTGCCTCGTACTGCTCCAGCTTGCCCTTCTCCTCAGGGCCATTCTGGCGCCATACATAAAGTGTTAAATCCATTATTTATAGCTCCTTACTGCAAGTTTAACGTTTTCGAATTTCAATGGCTCTTTGTGCAGCTCAGGTGCCTTACCTTCACCCTTGTATTCCCATGCTGCAGCATAGCAGAAGTTCTCATCATCACGCATTGCTTCGCCATCATCCGTTTGGAACTCAGTACGGAAGTGACCACCACAAGACTCCTTACGATGCAGAGCATCAGTTGCCATAACTTCAGCAAACTCAAGGAAGTCCGCTACGCGACCAGCATCTTCAAGCTGACCATTACGTTGACCAGATTTGCCAGTCACATTAACATTCTGCCAGAACTCCGCGCGCAGTGCAGGGATCTCTTTCAGAGCATAGTTGAGGCTCTTCTCGCTACGTGCCATACCAACGTTCTCCCACATGATCTTACCAAGAGCACGGTGGAAAGAACTAACGGAACGCTTACCGTTAACACTCATCAACTTATCAATGCGAGCTTGAGCTTCTTCACGTGACTTAGCAAACTCAGCATGCTCGTCAGTTACTTCACCAGGTGTTACACCTGCGAGGTAGTGACCGATAGTGTAAGGGATAACGAAGTAACCATCAGCAAGACCTTGCATCAGAGCTGAAGCACCCAGACGGTTCGCACCGTGAACTGAGAAGTTTGCCTCACCCAATACAAATAGACCTGGGATGTTACTCATGCAGTTGTAATCAACCCACAAACCACCCATTGAGTAGTGAGGTGCTGGGTAGATACGCATAGGCTGCTTGTATGCATTCTCGTCAGTAATTTTCTCATACATTTCGAACAGATTACCGTAACGCTCGCTAATCAGATCCTCACCGACACGATCAATAGAACTTTGGAAGTCGAGGTAAACACCACGCTTACCTGGTCCTACGCCACGCTCATCATCACATTGCTCTTTTGCCGCACGTGAAGCGATATCACGTGGAGCCAAGTTACCGAATGATGGGTACTTACGCTCAAGATAGTAATCACGATCGCCTTCAGCAATTTCACTAGCAGGCTTTTCGCAATCTTCCGAGCGCTTAGGAACCCAGCAACGACCGTCATTACGTAGAGACTCTGACATAAGAGTCAGCTTTGACTGATGATCGCCACTTTGTGGAATACACGTTGGGTGGATCTGCGTGTAGCAAGGGTTAGCCATGTAAGCACCTTTTCTACATGCTTTCCAAGCCGCTGTTACACTACATCCCATAGCGTTTGTTGAGAGGTAGAACACGTTGACGTAACCGCCTGTTGCAAGAACAACAGCATCGCCCCAATGAGATTCCATCTCACCAGAAACAAGGTTACGTACGGTGATACCTTTAGCCACACCGTCAACAACAACAAGATCAACCATCTCTGTGCGTGGGTGCAATTTAACAGTACCCGCTTTAACTTGGCGAGATAGTGCTTGGTATGCACCAAGAAGAAGCTGCTGACCAGTTTGACCACGCGCGTAGAATGTACGAGAAACCTGAGCACCACCGAATGAACGGTTAGAGAGCAGACCACTGTACTCACGAGCAAATGGAACACCTTGAGCAACACATTGATCAATGATGTTATTACTTACCTGAGCCAGACGCCAAACGTCAGCCTCACGAGCACGGAAGTCACCACCTTTGATGGTGTCATAGAACAAGCGGAAGACGCTGTCACCATCGTTGTGATAGTTCTTAGCGGCGTTGATACCACCTTGTGCCGCGATACTGTGCGCACGACGAGCACTATCTTGATAGCAGAACGCTTCAACAGCGTAACCAAGCTCACCAAGTGTTGCTGCACCAGCACCACCAGCAAGACCAGTACCAACCATCAGAATTTTGTACTTACGCTTATTTGCTGGGTTAACAAGCTTCATATCAAAACAATGCTTGTCCCAAGTCTTTTCAATTGGTCCGGTAGGACACTTTCCATCTAATATCACGATGTACCCTCCTAAACGTTAATCAGGCCCAGAAGTATGGACACCGGGATAGAGATAAAACCAACAAAAATTACGATAGCTGCAGCACGTGCGATCTTTTCCATAACAGGAAGAGTGCTGCCATTCAGAACACCAAATGTCTGAAAGAGACTCTGTACACCATGACTGAGGTGCAATAACAGAGTAACCATCGCACCAACGTAGATTGCACTGATGAAGAACTTTTGAAAGCTCAATACCATCATTGTGAATACGTCGTTACGGCCAAGAGCGTCCATAGGTAGTGCACTTACAGAGATCTCTGGGTTGGTCAAATGCATGGTGAAGTGGAACAAGTGATATACAGCGAAAGCCAAAATAGCGAGGCCAGTGTAGATCATTGTCTCTGCACCAAATGAAGTACGGATGTTTTTCTTCTGGTTGTAATCGATAGGACGTGCCGCACGATTTTCCAGAGTGAGCTGAATACCAAAGAAGATATGCAACCCAAAAAGACCAAGCAATACAATGCGGAAGATCCAAACGATTGGACCTAGTGCATGTAAGTGCTCAGCGTACGCATTGATACCATCCGCGCCAACAAAAATGGATGAGTTACCAAGCAGGTGGACGATGACAAAACCAACCAGGCACATGCCGGTCGCTGCCATCACGAGCTTTCTTCCAATAGAACTTTGAAGCATTTGCATAAATCTACCTATCCTTAAAAGTTTGTTCTGAACAGTGGATATAACTTGATCTCAACACAAGCGCCCCCTGTCCCGTCAAAACACCACTACGGCTCCGGCTTCAATTCGGTGGTGGCCTCCAACTTACAAAAATGTTCATAATTCTTTACCCCCTACATAAAAACGTTAAAACTCAAAACACCTCACAGCCAACATTAAAACGACAGGCATATACGAGGATCACATATTCCGCTAATACTAAACATCGTTTGATAAAATTGCAAAAGGAAATTGTATACAGTGTGCATTTTGTTTTATCGCGAAGCGAGAGGATGACTGCTACAGCACAAGAAGGCGCACCGCACATGCAACAATAACAAGGGTTACAACACGGCGAATCCAATCATGGCCTTTGGCTACAGCAAGGCGTGCTGCGACCATTGCTCCAACAGCGTTTCCACTCGCAAGAACGCTACCTAGAAGCCAATCAACCTGACCATGCCAAGCAAATATCATCACTGCTGGCAGATTGAAAATTAAGATCACCACAACCTTAAGCACATTGCCTTTAACAAGATCCATTCCGGCCATCATGGTTACCATCAAAATTAAGAAACCAACTCCAGCTTGAATAAAACCACCATAAATTCCGATTATAAAAAAACCCAGCAACATTGGCCAGCGTAGCTGCCACTCTCCCTCCTGTATAGCGTGACGAAAGCGCTTAACAGGATCAATGGTGGTAACGACCAACATCAACAACATCACCACTGCCAGCACTTGACGAAACAACTTCTCATCAATTGTGACGGCCAAACTGGCACCAATCACAGCGCCAACAATAGCTGGAAGCGCACACATCAACGCTATTTTCCAACTCAAAACGCCACTATTTTTATAACTTCGCAAGGCACAAATGTTTTGTACGACGATCGCGACACGGTTTGTTCCGTTGGCCTCAACAGCGGGTAGGCCGATAAAAATCAATAATGGTAGCGTCAATAATGAGCCGCCGCCTGCGAGAATGTTTAGGAAACCACTGACAACCCCAACACCAGCCAAAATGATCAATTGCCACCAATTAACATCCACCGGAAGCTCCCCCTACAATCTCTTTAACCACGACTCCAGCCACGAATAGGCCAAACAACGACGGCAGGGTAGAGATTGAGCCCAGCGGTACACTCTGCCACTTCTCACCGCTTACGCGCGTCGCCGCTTCACCCTCGTGTGCTAACGGGTGAAACTCCTCGGTCGAGTACACCACTTGGACACCAGAATCAACACCGCGACGGCGCAATTCCTTACGCATAATTCGCGCTAAACGGCATTTTTGCGTGTCGAAAAGGTCTGCGACTTTAACCTGAGCTGGGTCGATTTTATTTGCCGCTCCCATTGATGAGATCACCCTTAATTGACGATCTTTGCACTGCTGAATTAAATCAATTTTTGCCGAGATCGTGTCGATACAGTCCAAGACATAATCATACTTTTCGCTGAGCAACAATTGTGCACTTTCACTGCGATAACGCTCATCATGAAGCGTAAGTTGGACCTGTGGATTGATCGCTTGACAGCGTTTGCCAACCACCTCAACCTTTAACATGCCAAGCGTATGGTCTAGGGCGTGCAACTGGCGATTGATATTTGTCACACTAAAGTGATCGAAATCGATAAGGGTTAAATGACCAACCCCTGCTCGAACGAGTGCTTCCACCGCATAGCCACCAACACCACCGACACCAAACACCGCCACGTGACTATTTTTTAGCGCTGAAACACCATCACGACCTATAAATAATTCGGTCCGACTAAAACGATTCTGCACCACCTTCACACCTCACTTTTCCAGCCTGCTGACAACTTCAACAGCCGTCGCGCATTATCCTGCGTAGTGTTCAACACATCCTGTTCTGATTCATTACGTAACTGTGCTATTTTTTGGCCAATGTGCGTTAAAACCGCCGTCCAGTCCTGCGGCCCGTAGTGCTGTGGCCACGGCGCATCGGTTTCCAGTACCAGCATTTCAGCAGGCAGCTGCGTAACCGCCTCAGCCACATGTCGTGCTTTATCATTCAGAATCAGCCGACCAACACCAATACCAAAACCTAACTTATGCAGGGCAAGAGCCACCTCGACACTCGCTGAATAGCCGTGAACAATGCCACCAACTGTCGCGGCCGATTCCTGCTGTAATATCTCTAACAAACGACCATAACGCTTAACACAATGGAGAATCAATGGTTTACCAACCTCTAACGCTAAACGTATTTGCTGCCGCAACACAATCTCTTGGTTCTCGCCACTGGATTCAAGCGCAGCATCTAAGCCAACCTCACCAATTGCCACCACCTGCGGATGATGGAGTAACCTTTTTAACTGTTGCCGACAGGTCTCACACCAACAATCAACTTGCTGAGGATGTAAGCCAAGCGCCAACAAAACATTTGGCTGGTCAGCAAATTGCGCCAACATGAGGTGCCAATCTTCTTGGGTCACAGCCGGTACGAGCACAGGACCAGACATTTTTAGCTGTTGAGGCAACAAGTGTAGATGGATATGTGTATCAAACAAGAGACCCCTCGTTTCTCGCATATAAGTTGATGGTTAACGTGCCCAGCAAGGCTTAATTGCTATTTGCTAGCGAGTGTGTTACTTCTTCCGGCCTAGTAGCCTGTCGAACTTAACATGGACCTACTGCGAAATAGCCTGACTTGGCCCATATTCCCGATAATTATCGACANNTTATCGACAAATAGGCCAGCTATTCGCTCTCAAATTCTCGAAAATCTGGTCTCAAGCAGTCTGTTTCTCGCTACGGCCCGTCAAGCCCGACAGACTGCTAGCGAAATCATTCATATTCAAATCATACAGTTATGGAGAGTGCTATGGAAGTTTCATTCAAACCAAGCGGTTGCTGCGCGCAGAATATTAAAATAGAATTAGATGATGATACCATCACCCGAGTTGAATTCAAGGGGGGCTGTCGCGGAAATACTTTGGCACTAGGCCGCTTGGTTGCGGGTCAAAAAATGGAAACCGTTTCTGCGTTATTGCGCGGCATCCCATGTCGAGGAAAATCGAGTTGCCCAGACCAACTAGCGCTGGCACTTGAAAAACTCATCGATGGCGAAAGCCTAGTAACAGAATAGCTATTTTAGTGACCAACACTAGTACTAAAAACTGTAGCGCAGGCCAAGGTAAAGGTTGGAGTTGTCCTCAAACTGGCCAAAAAACGTGTGATTCTCTTCGCCAACAAATACGTTAGCACCAAGGTAAAGACTAAGGGCATCACTGGCTTTATATTTAAGGGTAGGGCGCAGATAACCATCGCGATCGGAGGGCGACCAATAACCAAACAGTGACAGTTGCAAGTTTTGGCTGAGGGCCTGTTTGGTCAAACGTAAGGTGACGACATGGCGAGCGCGGTCTTTTTTGACGCTTCCCACTGGCTGGGTTTGACGGTAGGCACTGTAGTCTTCCATGTATTCGAGATAATACTGGAATGCCGCTGAAAAATTTCGGGCAACCTCCTGCTCGTAACCCGCCAACAGCCGATATTCACTATTCGGCACCAGCTGATCATCGCCGTTGCGGTCGTCACGTGAGTCATAATATCCCGCTTCAAGGTTAAACAGACCACTAAGTAGATCACCGCGAATGCTGCCGCCAAAGACACGCAAGCGGGGAAATGTTTGCTGCGCCTGCACTGCATCATAACCAACGGGACTTTTCCAAAAGCCATCATACCCATACAGCGCCAGTTCATAGCCACTCACATCACGGTAAAGACGTAAACTCACTTCATCTTCCTCAAACCAGCTACTTCGTTCATCGACCCCTAACGAATCATTTCGGCCAGCATGGCGATTGAGCATTGGATTCCAGTATGAAATTCTTTCCCCCGTGATGTAGCGATCTGAATTGAACTTGGGGATATACACCAGATCGACATTCACCCATTCCGGGAAGAAACTAACCAGAACGGCATCAGACGGCGCCTTAAGATACTCCTCATCACGACCAATAAAAAATGACTGCCAATCCTTCGGGAACATATCGTTGATAAACAGCAGATCGCCCGTTCCCCACGTTAAGATCTGCCGACCCAGCTTAACATCAACACTATCATGGGGAAAAAATACCAGATTCACTTCACGCAAATCAATAACCCCATGGCCCTGTTCAAGATCAAGGTTTTGTTCGCCAGCAGCCTCATCAACAACAAAATCGCTACGTAATCGCCACTCGGCCCAGTCACTACTGTGACTGAGATCAACCTGACCGCGCAGTTCGTTTAAGATCGACCGTCGTTGATTGGCGTCACTGTCATCATCCTGAATGCGCAGACCACTGCGGCCATCGACAAAACCATGCCATTGCCAGCCATACACTGTGGTAGACATAATCAACAACAAAAATATCGTGTATGTGAAGCTGCGAACCATAACCAACTCCTATAACGCGTATCAGCGTGTCACTTCGCGCGGTGGGCGACGTAAAAAGCGTTCGGTAAAGATTTTTGCCTTCAAGCCGAGATCATAGCGCACCTGACTAAACTCATTACGCGTGACACTGCCGCTGACCAAGTCGCTGGCTTGGGCAACCGTTACCGTTGGGTAGCCTTGAACATCAACCACTTCAAGTGCCTCGACTTTACGGTACAATTGGCCCGATCGGTCATAGTATTGTGCGAGCATGGGTAAAAATGTTATGGCATCAATCTGAACGGTATAACGGGAAAATTCTACCGATGATGGATCAACAGGTTCATTTTCAATCACATAGTAATCATCAGTGCGATCAATAAGTCGATGGCGATCCTCTTTAGGGCTACGACCCGAAACATCCTCATAAACAAAATCGGAACCGACAAAACTGGTACGCTTATCGCCGGGGGCAATCCTTTTTTTGAGGTTTAATGCGGGTAACCACAACCAGCGGTCATCATTATCATCCAAATTTTTCCAGACCAAATACGCCATTTTGTACACATCTGCTGGTGCTTTAAAATAGGTATAGAACTTTTGATCACCATTTGGTTCATTTAAGCGCAACAACGCAAATTCGCGAACACGGGTAATCCCATCCTTAGCAGTGATCGTCATCTTGACATTCGCCTGGCCATCGGCACCCGCATAGTATGCAGCCTGATTGGCGCGCTCAATAATTTCATCGGCACTGAGCTGTTGAGCAAACACATTACTGCTGCCAAGAACAAACAGGCACAGCATAATACTTGTCAGTAGAGTTCTCATAATTCTCTCCAATTATATTTGATGGTCTCGCAAAAACGAATTAGGTGGCTAAGCAAAAATTTCGTCCCCCAAGGCGTAGTGGTTGTTCAAGGGTGAAGGCATACATGTTGTATGTCAAAGTCTTGAACAAACGCTGCAACGCAGGTGGGCGGACTTTTTGCGACGCCATCATATTTTATCATCACGACTATCGATCTTAGGAAAAACCCAACGCTGAAACCGACTCAGCAGGGCAGGTAAAATAAGCAATGACGCTAACCACGATACCGCCATAATGGTCGCTAAAAAGAAGCCAACAGTTTTATACGGCACCAACGGGGCAAGCAACAGCGGCAAAAAGCCAACTGAAATGGTGATAGCGTTGCGAGTAATCGCCCGAGCAGGGTCCTGAAACATCACCTGACTCACTTCGTTCCAATTACCGAGTTGTCGATACAGCTTACGCGATCGTTGTAAAAAATGGATTGAAAAGTCAACACTCAGGCCGAGGGTGAGTGATGATAACACCGCGACCGGCATGTCATAATCCTTACCCACTAGACCAATAATCCCATAGATAAGAGTGATGGTAACCGTGAGCGGAATCATCGCTAAGATACCCCACAACACCGAGCGGAACAGCAACGTCATCATCACCAAAACGACGACAAAGCTACCAAGCAATGAGGTGATCATACCGCGCACCATTTTATCTTGCCAGACAACATTTAGGTAAGTCAGACCTGCCCAGCGAGATTTAAGCTCTAGCGGTGCGGCATGTGCGGCGACATAGCGATCAACCAGATCGACAACAGCTTCCATATCGCGATTATCACCGCTCTTCAGTTGAATCCATATATTGACCTTCCGATAATCGCGGGTCACCATATGAAACAAACTATCCTTCTTCTTCATCCCCTCTAGCTGGACAAAAACCTGACCGACTGCCGCCGCATTTTCTGGGATAGCATCGTGAGTACGGTTCCTCGCAGCGTAGCCTTCAAGCACCAAAGCATTAACCCCAGCAGGTGCTTCAGCATAATTCAGCTCAAAGCTTGCTTTCTTCAAAGCATCCACCACCGATGTGGTTTTACCAACTAAACCACTTTGCTGTAAATGCTCTTGTAAGCCCTCTATATATCGCAGCATTTTAGGCTGTTTAAACGGCGGTGCCGCCACTTCGGCCTGCATCTCAACAACAAAGGTGCGGTATGATTGATCGAGATGGGTTTCACAAATCGTCAGAGCAGCATCCTGTAATGCCTCACCAACCAACTCATGTTGTGCCGACAACTGCGCCAACAACAGCGGTAGCTCATCGCCAACATCACGAGCAATCGTTTGTAAGCGGATCGGTAGGGTAGTCGTTGTCAAACCAGCAGGGTCAAGATAGTTAACTTCGTCGGCAAGCACGTTCCACCCTGCCAATATTTTTTGATCAAGGCGGTCGGTTTCCTGCAATAATTTATAAAAACATTCACCAACATCACACCCACCAGGCTTCCCTATTTGGTCGCTTAGTTGATGAAGGCGAACAATAAACTCTTCGGTTTCTTGCGGCGAATGTGCCATAAAGCGCGCTCTAGCGTGATCCTCAATCAATTGCGATTTTTTTTCGCAACCACACGCTTCTGGCCGAACCTCTTCAAAAGTTAGATAGGCGGTATAAGTGCCACCAAAATGATGATTTAAAATATCATCGGCCACTCTAATTTCATGATCAGCCGTGAACCATTTAACGGGATTATCATTTACTTTAATTTGACTGATACCATAAGCCGAAATGCCAACCAAAATAAGGGCGACGAGAATGATCATCCCACTCCATTTTTGACTAAAGTTGCCCATCCGCGCCAAAAGAGAGAAGGAACCAGACGATGTAGAGTTCGTCTGTTTCTTGAGGGGCATTTTGGCTAAACGTTGCTCAGAGACAAAAAGCATAATATAAGCGGGAATCAAAGTCATACTCAGTAGCCACGCCACGGCAACCCCAAATGCTACATGGAGTCCAAACACCTGCACAGGTGGTATTGGCGTGAAAGCCAGTGATGCAAAACCGGCAATGGTTGTCAGAGTGGTGTACAGCATGGGTTTAAACAGGTGGCCAATAACATAGCGGATGGTTTCAGCTTTATTATTAAAGCGCGAGTAGCTATCAAAAAACTCACTCAGGATATGAACAGCGTCGGCAACAGCAATCGGCATGAGAAAAATAGCGATCATCGAACTCATGATATGGACATCATAGCCAAGACCAATCAATAGGCCCATGGCACTAATAACACTGCCCATAGCGACGATCATCGGTGCCATGATGAGCGACAGATTACGAAAGAACAGCAACAACAATAAGAAGATCGCTAATCCAGCCAACGGTGCCGAAGTGGCCATCTGCAGCAACATTTCAACACCAAAGGTGTCTTCAGCCACCGGTAATCCGGTAATTAACACCCGATCTTGCTCAGGCCAATCGGCGGTTAACGCTCTGACTAAGCGAGCAACATTATAACTATACGGCTTGGCAACAATGGGAATATACAGACACGCAGCTTTCTCATCCTCTGAGACTAACGTTCCTTGATAGAGTGGATTATTCATGGCATCGTCACGAATTTGTAGTGCTTGTGCCGCGGTTTGGGGTGGGTTCTCCATCAAATATTCAATCTTCAATGAACCCATTTCAGATTGTTTGATATTATCCACAACACTGGGCGCCATCATCTCATGGCCAATAATCACACTATGGCCCTGCTCATCAAACAGAGAATTCGCCTCATGACTAAAGATTTTACCGAGCCAATACTCCCATTTTTTCGTCGGCGTAAGATCAAACTCTATGCGCTGCTCAGCCTCTGTTGGCGTGGCAGGCACAACAACGACAGGCAATCCAGAATCGCTGCGTTGAACATTGAGTAGTTGTTGCGTTAAACGATGCAATCGTCCCAAGGTATCAACATTAAATACACCTGCTGGATTCTCCTCGTTGACGATACCAACAATGACAAAATCATAAAGAGCATACGCCTGCTTTATTTCATGATGAAAGATGCGTACAGGCTCTTGACTAGAAAGCATGTTTTCAGGATCATTATCAAACTGAACCTTCGGAAACTGCATCAAAAAACCCAGCATAATTGCCAAAGTTGCCACAACAATCAATTTTGGGTATTTTAAACTCATATTTGTCAACGTTAGTTTCATACGGATTGTCTCCTGCTTACTGTTTCATTTAACTTCGTCTATCTTACACAACACCAATTCTTATATCACAGAGACCAAACAAAAACTATATATATTGAAAATAGAATATATTAAAGAAAGAAAAACCCGTTATTCAGAAGAGTAACGGGCTTCTCTAATATTATGTACGAAACGAACTAAACGAGGCAGTGTTTATCAACCAACGCAACCACCTTCGCGACATCTGGTTTACTGGTGTAATCATCGGCACCAACCTCTTCACACTTGTGCGAGGTGTTTTCGTTAATCAAACTCGAATACATCACAACTTTTATGTTGCGTAGTTCGTGATCCTCTTTAATCCGCCGACACAGAGCCAAGCCATCCAACTCTGGCATCTCGATATCCGAAACGACTAACAATGGCAGGTCACTGTCATGCTTCGCTTGCAATAAGCCATCCCAACACTTCAAACCATCACTAAAGCACTGAGCCTGAACATAACCGGCGTGCTTCAATACCCGCATAATTCCTTGGCGGATAATCGACGAATCCTCAGCAAAAAACAACTTCACGTCGCCGCGATCGTGCTTTTTATCTTCGGTTTGCTCTTCCGTTTCATCACTACTGTCTTGATAGTGTTCTCCACGACCAAAGACCTCGTAGGCAATATGTTCCATATCAACAATCAATATATCCCGCTCTGCAATGGTCACCGTACCCGTAAAACGGGGATGATAATTTTCAAAAAACTGATCCATTGGTTTTACTTGCGACCAGGAAAGTCGGTGAATTTGATCGACACCATGAACCAAAAAGGCAATAACAGTATCGTTAAACTCGCAGACTAAAACGACATCGCGCTTTTGAACACCACCACTTGTTGACGCCACACTCGAAGGGTCAAGCTGCTTACCCAAATGCTGTGAAAGCTCGAGAAGTGGAATGGTCTCACCACGCAACAAAACAGTACCCAACAGTGACGGATGGCTATCGGGCAAACGAGTCAACTCATCTTCACTATAAGGGACAATCTCCCTGAGCTTATGAACATTGATACCAAAGGATTGATCATGAAGATAATATTCTAAAATTTCGAACTCATTGGTTCCTGCCTCAAGCAGAATCCCCTTTTTGTCTTGCATGGCTACAGTCATGTTACCCTCATATAAAGGTTAAATATGCACATGAAATAGAAATCGAAAATACTTTATTTCAATGTTATGAGTTATTGCGTGTGCAACAGTTGTGCTAAAAAGGTTAAAACATTCAATGAAAACCACATTTTGAAGCTGATTAAAAACTTACTTTACTAAAGAAGTATCACTGTTGACCAGAAAAATCGCTTGACCAGAGCTTTTGACAATCGTTAGGCTGCTGTCAGGGGAGATAAAACAAAGAACAAAATTACTGTTTAAATTATTATGAGGAGACATAAATGAAACTGCTTAAGATTGGCTTGTTGGCTATCTGTACGTTTTTTGCCTTAACATCCATCGGCTATTCACGTGACGTAAGTGCTCTAGAACAATGGAAGCCAGCCTTTGATCCCAGCGGAGCAGAATATCACTATATTCTATCCAATGTCGGCCACCCTGCCATTGCCGGAGTCGGTGCTGGCTACCGCATTCGTGACCGAATATGGGAAGAATCGAACGGTCGCCTCTATGTTGACTTTCGCCCACTGTCACAACTTGGCGGTGAAAAAGATGTGCTACGCAAATTGAAAATGGGGGCTATTCAGGGGATGATGTGCTCCTCCGTTGCAGCGGCAAATGTCGCCCCAAAACTCGGCATCGTCAATCTACCTTACATCATCGACTCCAGCGAAAAACTGGAAACATTTCGCAACACGCCAGAACTTTTTGACCCTTTCAGTGAAGCGGCACTCAAGCAAGGTGTTCGCGTAATCGATTTTACTGGCTATGGTAGCTACGGCTGGGCCACAACAACCCCAGTACGCACCCTTGCTGATGCAAGAAAAGTCAACTTCCGTATTGCTCAAGCACCGGTCAACACCGACAGCTATAAGGCATGGGGTTTCAAGTTTACCGTTATGCCATGGCCCGATGTTCCACAAGCACTTCAAACTGGTGTTATCGATGGATTAGATCACACACCTATCGTCTGTGGCATCACCAAAAAGTTCGATGTTGCCCGCTATTTTACCAACCTCCACTACACCCAAGGGCTCTATGTTCACATGATCAACGAGCGGTGGCTGAAAAAACTGCCTGAGGACCTGCGCGCCATCTTCCTTGAAACGGTAAAAGAGGAGAGTGCTATCGCCCGTCAGAAAACTGATGAGCAACAAGCAGAGCAAATTCGTCTCGCCAAAGAATCGGGCGTTCAATTTTTTGAGCTCAACGATGCTGACCGTGCCCAACTAATCAAACTGTCGCAACCTGTTTACGACAAATGGGGACAACGCCTCGGCAGCGACTATTTTAAGAAAGTTCAATCGACACTCCAATAGAA
>MAXR01000060.1:0-13758 GCA_001751155.1 Desulfuromonadales bacterium C00003068
GTGCATCTATTCACCCATTTTTTATAACGACACCTACCTAGGTGCAGTTTATCTTCAAGCGAGTCAAGATGTACTGGTACGCAATCTCCTGCTATTTACCCTTTCAGTCACTGATTATACTCAGTGCAGCTCTAGCAATTGCCTACCTGATGTCAGCACGGCTTCGACTGCTTATTACCCAGCCGCTACACCAACTTGTTGATCAAATGAAAATAATCACAGGTGAAAAAGTCTACTCTGCCGATATTGGGGCAGAAATCGACAACGACATTGTCGAAGTTGATGAGCTATTAACAGGCTTCAATGACATGTTACACCAGATAAACAAGCGTGAGTTCGCCCTACAAAAGCACAGTGAAGAACTTGAATCACAGGTAACAGAACGCACGATTGATCTACAGCAAAGTAACAGCGAGTTGCTATCGACCGTCGAAAAACTTGGACTAGCTAGAAATGAAGCGATTGAAGCAAGTGCGGCGAAATCACGTTTTTTAGCCAACATGAGCCACGAGATCCGCACACCGATGATTGGTGTCCTAGGGATGGCTGAACTACTAGAAAAAAATGCAACGGATAGCACACAGAAAGAACTTGCTAGAACGATCCACTCCTCGGGGGAATCGCTGCTAAACATTCTTAATGACCTGCTTGATATCTCAAAAGTCGAGTCGGGAAAACTTGAGCTTGAGATCGCCCCCTTTGACCCAACCAATACACTTGAGGCTTCAGCTGAACTGCTTGCCGATAACGCACTCAATAAAGGATTGGAGCTGACAACCATTCCTTCCCCCGACCTCCCGTCACTGCTTTATGGCGATGCGGGTCGTCTGCGCCAGATCATCCTCAATTTACTTTCAAATGCCATCAAGTTTACAGATAGTGGCAAAATATCTGTTGCCTTATCGTGCCATGAAATTGACAACAAAAACATATGGCTCACTTTAAACGTTTCTGATAGTGGAATTGGCCTTAGCGATCAAGCCAAAAAGGAAATTTTCAATGCTTTTACCCAGGCAGACAGCTCAACAACACGGAAATATGGCGGTACAGGGCTAGGTTTAACGATTGTAAAACAGCTGACAGAATTGATGAATGGCACAATAACAATAAGCGATACGGTGCCACACGGCACCTGTTTTACACTTAAAATTCCATTTACATACGACAGGACGCCCTCACAACAACCTGTTGAACGTATCAACAAAACAGTTTTAATTGCTACAGAGAATTCTGATCTATCGACAATGCTCTCATTGCACCTATCTGCCCTCGGAGCCAAGAATGAGATAATCAGTTCTGGAAAAGTTTTATTGCAACAGCTCAATGAACCGACGAAATCATTTGACACCATCTTTTTAGATAACACACTGCTAGGCGATCCTAGAACATTCCTCACAGAGGATCCCACACTCTGCAATAAAATCATCTACATGTGCTCGCACAGCCAAGCACTCACCACGGAAGAGCAAAAACACCTTGGCATTTCAAGTTGTCTGACAAAACCAGTTCACGTGAAAGATATTCATCAAGCCATAGTACCCTCACTCGTTAAAACGAAAATAGCGACCGACTCGCCTGTTAAATATGATACTGACAAACTAAATCATTCTGATAAAAAAATATTACTTGCAGAAGACAATCTGACCAATCAACGCCTAGTTCAACTTATCCTTGAACAGCAAGGTTATCAATTGACCATTGTCAGCAATGGACAACAAGCCATTGATGCCACAATAAACACACAGTTTGATTTAATACTGATGGATTGCCAAATGCCAATCATGGATGGCTACAAGGCCTCTGAAATCATACGTCAAACTAGCCAAATTCCCATTATCGCCCTCACCGCCCATGCTAGCAATGAGAATACCCAAGCATGTTTAGCCGTTGGGATGAATGCCTACCTATGCAAACCGTACCGCCAAAAAGAACTTCTAGCTCAAGTTGAGCAATTTCTGCTTAAAAAACCACCAGCGAGCAGCCTTAACCCTGAGGTACAATAAATGCCGTTACGACAATTCAGCAATCGAAAACGGTACGTTCTCCCTCTAACCATTTTTGCCTACCTGATCACACTGGTCATCTTGTTGATTTGGATCGAACGGCTAAAACCTAGTGAACCGGCAGAAATCACACAGATCTCCTTCAACAAAAAGGAGCAAACTCTCAACGTCACTGGAGAGAATCTACCATCAAGCTTTTCAGCAGTACTTACCCCTAATATGCAACGACAACAGGACACAGTAAGTTCACGCTTCACTTGGGGAGGTGCATTTAACATTGCAGGTGCTAACAACCACCTGTGGGTAGCAAATCGACCCGGGGAGATCCTCTCTTACAACATCCTTAATCCCAAAAATCCTGTTTTAACAGGAGCCCTTTCATTTAACGATGATTTTAAACCATGGAATATCACAATTCAAAAAGATAGAGCACTCATTGCAGGTGGACCTTCTGGGCTTGCATGTATCGACATATCGAATCCATCAGCACCAGAACATAATTTCACCATTCATCCAAAAGAGACCATTCTTGACAGCATAATCAAAGATGATACGGCAGTCATTGTCACAACCAAAAAAGGCCTTTTACTGCTGGATATTAAAGATTCGAACCCAAAAGAAATTGGTCAAATAGACCTTGAAGGAACACTTTGGAATATTACTCAAGACGGCGACAGGGCCTATGTTCTTGGTGCAAAAAACAAAAAAGGGCTACTGCATATCATTGACATAGCGCAACCACGTCAGGCAAAACGAATAGCCACCATCGATCTACCTCATCCAGTTCATCAATGTAAAAAAATTGGTAACACGCTCTTCATCTCTATGGGGAAAAACGGCCTCTATATTGCCAATATCAATACCTTAAAGCAGAAAGTAAGTTCCTACAGAATAGAGGAGATCACAGCCTTTGGACTTTGTGCATCAGGTGATGATATTTTCATTTCAAATGGTTCCCACCATATCCATCATTACCGAATCGATAACAACAGACTCACCCACATAAAAACATTTTTAACGGCAGAAAAATGTCAGAACATAATCCTTTTCAACCATCACCTCATCGCGTGCCTTGGCAACGAGGGGTTCGCCATCTTTGATCCATCTAAGAAAAATACCACAAACCCAGCGACACTTTATTTAAATAAAGCATATGGCCGCGCGCCAAATATCTTACAGAAAGGCAGACACTTTGCCATCCCTTCTCATTTTGGACTAAATCTCTTCATTGCAGATAAAAACGGTTCAATGACACAATATGACTCGATCGCTTTTGCGAGTAGAATTTCTGCTATCACTATGGACCATAGATATGTATATGTTGCGCTGCTGAACAACGAGATCCATATCATCAACCTGCACCCTAATGCATTAAAACGAACTAAAAAGATGATTCCATGGAACGCACAGGTTCAAAACCTTGTCGTAGACAACTCTAAGTTATACATCGGCAATATACTAGCAGGCATCTCCGTTCTCAATCTTGAGGAATCGAATATATCTCAAGGAATAAATCCATTAATTTCAATACCTCATGACAAATACGTTATCAAAGATAGCCATCTATACCTTGCAACAAGACCAAACGGGTTGAAAATTTACCAACTAAGTGACAAAAGAACACCGGTACTAATCAGTGAGCTTAAATACCCAGCAACGGTTGAGGAAAGTTCTCACACGAGAGATATAGTAATCAAGGACGGCTATGCTTTTATGACTAATGGCAAAAGAGGATTATTAAGTGTTGATGTCAGAGACCCAAACAAACCGATCATTGGTGATGCCTTAGATTTATCAGGGTACTGTAATCAGCTAGCCTTACAGGGGGATTACGCTTACATCACAACTGATCGCAAAAAAACCATAGTGGTCGATATTAGCGACCCATTAAAAATGAAAATTCTTTGTGATCTACCAACAACGACAGCAGTTGCTTTTACCGATAACAGGATCTACCAATTAAACGATATCGGTGTGTACATTAACTCACTACCGCAGCCGCTGAAGATCAAAAAACAAAGTACGAGTTTGATGGAGTTTGAATTACCATCTGAAGCCATTGAGGGTTACCACGATTTACAACTTGCAACAACACAACAGCTTACACAGCACAGTGATTTGCTGCATTACTCACAACAGCAGGGTTGGACTATGACTCGCGAACCAACCCCTCAATAACGAACCACTAAAAGTTATAATCAACCCCGACCCATAATTGTCGGCCCATCTGATATTCGCCCTCAATCCCCGTATAAATCTTACGGTTGAAANNAGGGTTGGACTATGACTCGCGAACCAACCCCCTCAATAGCCAATCACTAGAAGCTATAATCAACTCCAACCCACAATTGACGGCCCATCTGGTATCTACCTTCAATTCCTGTATAGATCCTGCGGTTGAAGACATTTGTGATATCTGCGCTAATGGTCAGAGTTTGAGTCTCTGTCACAGGATACTCCCACTCAATTTTCCAATCGAAGGTTGTCGCGCTGGGGTAGGAGATATCGTCAAAAATATCTATTTTTTNNAAATAATTTTCCCCCGTATCACCAATGGCTTCATAGCCGCTGCGATAACGGATAATATTTGTGAACGAAAAACCATGCGGCAAGGTGGTACTATAAATTAAGTTTGCGCTCCATTCACGATTGTAATCTGGACGGGGCAGTTCTATAAGGTACATACTGTGGTCATTATACCAAACGATCTCATCGAGATCTTCATCCTCAAGATGATCGGCGTAATCTTCATTACTGGTTTCACTGTCCTGCCAAGTTGCATCGACTAGCAAGAAGTGGCACTCCCCNNCTCCCCTCGCCGCTCCCAGGTAAAAGTTACCTCTTCGTGTCGACCTTCACCGTTGTTGGTCAATTCATAATACTTTTCACCGTTATCGATAGTAATATATGAGGTAGATAGCTCATCTTCACTGTTTCGATTCAGATATTCAAGAGTAAGCAATCCACCAAAGAGGCTCTGTTCTAAACCAATCATCCATTCATCAACGTAAGGGGTTTTTAACTGCGAAACACGAGCCCCCCTCTGCACAACAGAGCTATCGGCCCAATCAACAGGGATTTGGTTCTCATCCAAAACAATTTCATAAACATATTTACCAGTCAACGGATCCTTAATAGATTTTCCATCAGCATCCTTCACCTTACTGCGACGAGATAAGTAGTTGTGTGGACCTTCTTTTTCTTCATTTAGAGAATAAGTCAAAAAAGTTTTGCCGTAGTAACGGTTAGCACCAGCACTTAAGACCGTCCGCCCATCACCTCGAACATCATAAAAAACAGCAGCACGAGCCGCATAATCCATATTCTTCATAAGGTCGTTATAACCGAGATGCAAGCCGGGCCTAAATGTAATGTTTTTTACTTTGATACTGTCTTCCAAGTAGAGATCGAGCATTGTGATCTCCGCATCGGCATGATCCTGCAGATATTCCTTGCGATAATAGGCAACCTGTTCTCCCGCGACACAATATGGGTCACCTTCTTGGCACACCGCATCTTCTGACTGCAACCAGCTGGTTATATTCGTTGTATCTTTGCGACGATAATCAGCTTCAGTTCTTTCGAAGGTCAGCCCCGTGACAACTTCATGGCTTGTTATGCCAATCACTAAGGGAACAAAAGTTAGATGACTGGCAAAAGTTAAGCTCTCCTGATCGTTATCAACATCACCATAGCCACCCTCTTGACTAAAGTCAGCATAACCTTTCCCCCAACTCGTTGATGCAATGTTAGAGTCCCAAGCATAATAATTGGCTGGAGCCTGACGGCTATTTTCACTTTGCCGCCAACCGAGGATACCCTCAACATTTCCAAAAGCTAACTGTTGTTTTACCTTCGCATTAAGGTTAAATCCACCTCCTTCATCGGTAAAACCACTGTCACGCGAATTGAGAATAAAGCGTTCATCGGCATAGGGGGTCCAAATTGCCGTAATGCTTAAATCAATCGTATCGCTCGGCTGGAAGCGATATTTAACCAAAATATTCTCAGATTTTCGATACTGACTCTCTGTTTCTCCCAGTAGTCTTAACGGGATTTCGGAAGAACTTTGCGAATAGGCTAACAAAAAACCCATCTTGTCGTTAACGGGGACATCCAAGCTCACATCAGTATTGTACTTACGAAATTCAGGTTGACTGTCCGCACTCTCTGATGATTCAAAATTTTCACGATCCTGCCAATCAACATGAAAAGATGACCACTCCGATCGTGTAGTTCGGTAGCCAAAGGAACCACTAAAAACATCACCGGGATTGCGTGTCTCCATCTCAACGATGCCACCAGTAAAGCCACTGTAGCGCGCCGAAATATTACTACGCTGAACCATGATGCGTTCAAGCAACGAACTATCGAGAAATAATTCTTGTGAATGACCTGGGACATCGTTTATATGATAGGGGTTATCCGAAGTAGGATCAATCAAACTATTATTACTAATTCCATCAATCATGAAATTATTATCGTAAACTCGTCCACCAGAAATAGAAATTTCGGCAGGTAATATTTCGCCACCTGTGAGCGACGAGTTATCTGATTCACTAAACTGAATTCCAGGTAATACTTTGAGAAGATCGGTAATGGCACCATCGCCCTGCGGCAAAGACTGTAATGTTTGGCGATCAAGGACTGAAGTACCAGCGGTTGTAATGGCAGATGAATCAACAACGGTAATTTCAGGTAAGCTGTTTTCAGAGAACGATTCTGCCCATAATGGTGCAGCAAAAAACAAACTCGGGACCAACAGTGTCAACAATAAACGCATCACCCCCCCATTATTTTAATTAATTCCTAAATCTCGCTTTTACCTGTATACATTATCAAGATTATTTTTACAAACTAGATGTTATTTTGACAAAACGAACTTGCAAAAAAAACCATTTCAAGGCAATGTATTCAGTTGATTTAATATGACTAACATTCAACTAGCCATATCATCAGGCTCGCTAACCTTCTAATGACTTCGAGGAGAACCTGTTTCATGCCCGCAGCCGTAGACCGTACACAGCCTTGCGAAAAGAACAACCCAAGTGCCGAGATCATTCATAATATCATTATTGGCTTAACGGTTAGTTTTGTCGCCTTAAGTCTTGGCGCCGCCCTTGGAATCCTATCGGGACGCGGTGCCTTTGCGGGGATGATTTCAGCGGGACTTATTGCTCTAATCACCTCACTATTGGGTGGAACACGCATTCAATGTTCAGGGCCAACAGCGCCAATGAGTGCCGTAAGTGCAGTGGTGGTTGCCAGCGCGCATGAACATATCATGTCGACGGCTGGGATGAATGTTGATCAATTCATTAATAGCGTTTTTCTCCTCAGCGGCATTCTCCTTTTGGTCATGGCGATATTTCGCCTTGGTCGCTTTATCGCCTGGGTCCCCAATGTTGTTATCTCAGGATTTATGAGTGGCATTGCGCTCCTGATCTGGATCAGCCAAATTCAATCCATCTTTGGTTGGAGTGGTCACCACGCATTAACTGGTGAAACATGGCAAAACCTTGTTATTGCCATCATAACAGTTGCCCTCATTTTCACCCTTGGCCCCATCTTGCGCCGAGTCATTGGTCCCGTAGCCCACTATCTGCCTCCTACCCTTGTTGCCATTGTCATTATGACCTGTGCTACTCTGGCCTTAAATCTTGGCATTGAGCGTGTGCAATTAACCGGTAGCCTTAGCAGTTGGAGCGATGCAACTGCATTGCTGCACAATCAAATTCCAACCAGCTTTACAATGGCTTCATTCTTTAAAGCATTTCCCTTTGCTCTACAGCTCGCCCTACTCTGCTATCTTGATACATTGCTGACATCACTCGTCATTGACCGTATGGGTGGTGAGACAACACGTCAGGATCGCGAATTAGCGGCCCAAGGTATCGCCAACAGTGCGATTGCATTCATTGGTGGAATTCCAGGGGCACAGGCTACTATCCGTTCGGTGCTCATGCTAAAAGAAAAAGCGTCATTGCGACTCGCTGGCATTATGGTGGGAATTTTTGTACTCGTTGAGATTATTTTATTTCAAGATTTAATCAACCAAATCCCTAAAGCAGTATTTGTTGGCGTATTGATTAAGGTTGGCTACGATGTTTTTGATTTTAAGCCACTACAGATCTATCTAGCTGAGTTGATGCACCAACGCCATGAACTGCTGCATAACTTTTTCAACAACCACGCTGATGAAAAAATCTTTGTCACCAACCGTGAGATATTAATGATCACTGGCACAGCGGCAATTACAGTTTTCGTTAACCTCAACGTTGCCGTCGTTGTATTCACCCTGTTTTACTATTTCCATAACAAGGTGGCCTTTCGCCACAACCCAATGCGTGACCTAGTGCCAGTTGAAGAGACTGAGGCATTTGATATTCACCATTACGACAAACCCTAAACGAGATAGATAATTACGCTATTTTCGGTACCCGTATCCACTGAACGGCCAAAAAGGAGATCGCACTCATCACGGCTCCGGCAATGAATGGTATCCGATAATCGACCATCCATAATGCGCCACCAATCACTGGCATCACTACCGCAGCGATATGATTAATGGTGAACGCTACAGCCATACTCGGCGCAATGTCTTGAGGATCAGCCACTTTTTGAAAATAGGTTCGAATGGCTATCGCAAAATTAAAAAAGATATGATCAACAACGTATAAAATCATGACGACTGTTAACGAATTGGCAAAAGCATAACCACAGAAAACCAAAATCAAACTGCTATATTCAAGAGATAAGACGCGGCGCTCACCAAAACGGACAATAGCGCGGCCAATCAGTGGACTAAGGAAATAGTTAATCACATTGTTGACCACAAACAGCGCAGCAATTTGGGTAACACTGCAATTGAATTCCTTAACCAATAGAAAAACCGCAAAAGCGATAAAAATTTGTCGCCGCGCCCCAGCCATACAAGTCAAAAAATAAAACAAACCATATTTACGCCGCAAAACAAGGTGACGATGCTGAACAACAACAGCTTTACTCACAGGATTTTGAAATAATCCCCAGCACCCAACCGCAATGACAATCACCCCGATTACGATAAAAATAGTCCGGTATTCAAAAAAGTACCCAAGACAGAACACCAAAGAGCCAACAACAATATTTACCGCTGCAGCAAGACTTTTCAAGCGACCGAACACATGCGGCGCTTGATGTGTATCAAAATATTGAAGGGTTAAGGATTGATTGGTAGTTTCATAGTAGTGAAAACCAAAACTTATGATCAATGTGGATAGTATTAATCCGCTATAGCTGGGGAGAAAACCGGTAACAATACTACCAATTCCAACGGTTACAATCGATAGAGCAGCCAGTCGATGCTCCTTAATAATGAGCAACACATAAATAATCAGTAGAGCGAGAAGTCCGGGGATCTCTCGTACAGAACCAATGACACCAATCTGCTGGCCATTTAAACCTGCCATATCGACAGCAAAATTATTAAATAAGATCATCCATGCCTGCAATCCTGTCCCTGAGGCTATCGTTAGGATAACCAAAAAGCGCAACATCGCTGGTTGACCAAAATTATCTTTCATCATTCCCCCACGCAGCGTGTTCCATGGATGGAAACACCACCAAAAAATGTATCACTACCACCAAAGAGTGGAATTCGTTTTTCATCACAATAAAACATCAACTCTGTCACACCTCCTGGGAGGCAGGGTTCGTCAGAACTAATCAGGCATTGCCACGTGTTCTGCACCTCATTATAACGGTTCACCTTAATACGCAGGTTAGCGCCACCATCTCGATGAAACACCAAAAAATCATATCGCAATCCGATAGCAAGGGGGTGCGAGGTATCAGATAAAAAGGTGAACAACGCGCTGAGGAAATCACCAACCACCCTCTCCCCAATAATGGAGGTAGCGACCTGACAGTAACGCATTGTTTCTACAACGTTCCCGCCCCACAATCGTTCAGCGACAACAACAGTGGAACGCTCATCAAAACTCAATTTCCACCCATATTGGATACGTTGACCGTTATGGTTTATCTGTGTTTGTTGCAGATGAGTTAAGGATGTCACGCGGCCACAAGAATCTAGCCGCACAAGTGACTCATAGTATTGATGTCGATCACCATGGAACCAACCGACAAACCCTTGGCCGTGGCCTTGTAATATGATGCGGTAAAGATCTGGAGTCAGTTGTGGCTCAACGGTCAATGAGAGCTTCGCAACAGAATCTAGCCATAAAAAAGAACAATTAAAACACCACTGCTTTGTTTCATTAAATATACTGGGTGCCACAGCTAGGGCATTATTTGAAAGAAAAATAATGACCCCAACTAGGATAATGACCCTTTTCATCGAAGAATAAGCAGGGTAATAAACGTCACATAACTCAATAAAAGAACCGCACCTTTTAGTCGTGTCACTTCAAACCGATACCAACATAAAGGGATCAACGCAAAACTAAAAAGGAGCACAATGGGCAATTCAAATCGTAAAACAGAGGGATCGACAGCGATCGGTTGAAACAACGGGCACAATCCAAGAACAAACAAAATATTAAAAATATTACTACCAATCACATTGCCAATACTGATGTCCATTTGACCTTTGGCAGCACTCATCAATGATGCCGCAAGCTCGGGCAAGCTGGTGCCTAAGGCGACAATTGTCATGCCGATGAATAATTCAGACAGTCCGATTGAACGAGCAATGGTCACAGCAGATGAAACCATCCAATTTGCACCAAGGCCTAAGCCTATAATCCCACCAACAATATACAAAACATCACGACCACGATGACCCTGCTCCGTTGCAACAACATGTTCGGGTGTATCAGGGTCCGCTCCAGTATTACGAGCATAACGAATACAGTAGAGGATAAAGAAAACGAGCAGGATCAGCAAAATAGCCGCATCGGTCAATCCAAGCTGTCCATCTAAACACATGACGTACAAGACAACCGTTATACCGACCATAAATGGCAGTTCACGCCGCAAAAGGCCACGAGGAACCTTTAACGGCAAGACCAAAGCCGAAACACCCAGAATCAAACCTATGTTCGCAATGTTAGATCCAACGATATTACCAACGGCAATCGCTGATGAACCTTTTCCTACCGCTAATAATGACACCATTAACTCTGGCATACTCGTAGCGAAGGATACAATCGTCATGCCAATAATCAGTGGTCTAACCCCAAACGAAAGAGCTAAACGTGAGCTACCATCGACTAAAAAATCAGCACCATAATAGAGAACAACTAAGCCAACAAAAAAGACCAAAACCGAAACGGCCATAAAAACTCCTTAAGACAAAAACAAACTGGTAGCCCAACAAAACAGGCTAAACGATACTCACAAGCACTTGAAAAGGCAAGAGAAATGGAGATTTCACTCTTGACGTAATATTATAGTTGATCTATATTCATATATTCAATTTTCAAATATAAACAACTGCTTATATAACGATAAACAAATAATATATTAATAAGGACATCATCCATGAAGCCTGTTGCTTTTGACAAAAACAAATCTTACGAGCGTGAAGCAGAGATCTTAAAAGTTTTAGGCCACCCTATTCGCTTAAAAATTATAGCGGGTCTTATTTCTCAAGCCTGTAATGTCAAAAAAATATGGGAATGTCTTGAGTTACCGCAAGCGACCGTTTCTCAACATCTGGCGTTATTAAAAAATAAAGGGATTATTGTCGGTGAACGCGATGGTGTAGAAGTCTATTATCATGTTGTTTCTGATCAAGCACGTCATATTGTCCAAGCACTCTTTACCGTCAACGGTTGTGGTAAAAAATAAGTAACAATTTAGTACAATTCTAAATAAAAAAGGCGAACCATTCGGTTCGCCTTTTTTATTTTAATTTATATATTTACTACAGTTGAATCTTAACTCCAGCGTAAGCAGCAATACCGGGGGATTCATAACCCCAAGTTTCATTATAATCTTTATCAAACAGATTATCTACACGACAAAACAGCTTAATTGTTTCATTTATATCGTAACCAGCCATAATATTTACAACGCTATAACTGCTCATATCAATACGCCCCGACGAATAATCGCTCATATTAAAAAAAACATCCTCACGCTGCCCTACATACAGATACGTAACACTCAAATTAGCCGCGACACAAACCTGATAATTCAGATCAATAGCGAACCGATTACGTGCACGTCGTACCAACAGTTCATCACTGTCGCTATCCTTAGCATCGGTATACGTATAGTTGCACTGAACACTCAGGGTATCAAATGGAGCGATAAATAATGTTGCTTCGACACCACTGGTTTCCGCGTTACCTAGATTGATATATTCGTACTTGTATGTTGTGGTGTTAAAACGATTGGTAATCAGATCTTCAAAATCATTTTCGAAATAACTCAGACCAACACTAATTTTTCCTTTAACAAAACTCTGTTCAATTCCAACATCCCAACCTTTACTTAATTCAGGATCAAGATCCTCATTACCACCAAATGAAACATCATACAATTGCGACAATGATGGCGCCTTAAAACCGGTACCATAACTAGCTTTAAAGCGAGTATTAGTCGCATCAACATGGTAGGCAGCTGTTGCCCGCCACGTTGTTTCACTGCCAAAATTCTCATGATCGTCAACTCTAACGCCAACAGTAGCAAACAGTTGCTCAGAAATCTTCAATTGATCTTGCAGATAGCCACCAACGTTTGAAACAGACTGTTCCTTAAATCTTGAATTCCAAGAACCGTACTCACCGACAGACAGAAAACTAGATTTTGCCGTTTCCTCCTCGTGTTCTACACCAACAGTTAAGGTATGCATCTCGTTTAAACGCAGATTGTGCTGCCAATCAATCTTAGTTAACGAACCATCATAAGACGAGCGCTCCGTATCCCACGGGTTAGCGGGATCAAGTTCGTTACGGGTACCACGTTCATGCTTGCTATAGGAAACACCCAGAATCTGTTCCCACCGTTGATCAAAAAGATCGACTTTAGCCTGAGCACGGCTAAATAACTGCTCGCTATTAAATGTATAGTTTGGGTCGTCGGCTAAAGGACCAGCCCAACGGTCGATATCTGAATCACTTTCGTTGTAGCGAACAAACACATCAAAGTCGACATGATCAGTGGCCTTAACACCAACTCGGGCAGATACTGCTGTCTTTTCATAACCATCACGTTCACTATTGCCAGTATTTTTCGATCCTGACGTAATCGCATCACTATCGAGATAGGAAACTTGCAACGAATAGTCAACCTGATCACCGCCACCATAAACACCAGCCTGATAACGCTGAGTATTAAACGAGCCAGCTTCTGCCTGCAATTCGATATGCGCAGCCCCCTTACCTTTGCGGGTAACAATATTGATCACACCGCCCAAAGCATCGGAACCGTAAAGTGTACTTTGAGGGCCACGTAAGACCTCAATTCGCTCAATGTTTTCGCTCGGTAAGTTAGCAAAGTCAAAGGCACGACTTGGATCGTTCGGATCATTCGCTTCAATGCCGTCGATCAAAACCAACGTATGTGCAGAACTGGCACCGCGCATAAATACGGATGTTTTTTGCCCCAAACCACCGCTACGAACGACATCAACCCCTGGTACAGTGCGTAACAAGTCCAATACACTCGGTTGTTGTAACCGCTCAATCGTATCGCGACCAATCAATGTGACGGCAGATCCAATCTGAGAAACTGGCGTTTCAACCCGAGTTGCCACAACAACAACATCGTCAAGCTCGGTAACGTCCGCCGCGTGGACTGACAC
>MAXR01000060.1:13814-15445 GCA_001751155.1 Desulfuromonadales bacterium C00003068
AGCACAAAAAAACCCCGAACCGATAAAAATAAAAATCGATCCGGGGTATCCCAATCTCACCCGTGATACGGTTACAATCTTCGCCACGAAGATTATAAACTAGAATTTCAAGCAGGTCTTCTGGCTTTCAGATCTACCGTCTAACGCGCCTTCCCAACAGATGTCAGTGGCACACTGCGCTAAACGTCCCTGATTACAGCGACGGGCTCACTCCCGATTTTCACGGGATTCCCTCCTGCCGTTAAGTGAATATTATAGCTAACGGCATCGGCTTGTTAAAGCACTTGAAATTATATGTGTTGGCACAATAAAAGGATAACCACGTAGAGTCAAGAAGTTATCTAGCGGTCAGTACGGTTTTGGCGCAAAACAAATCAGTGAAAATTTTAAGTTGTTTTACCAGAAAGATTCCGCTAGTTTGTCGTTCATGTTGCTTTGTGAAACTTGCAAAGCTTTACCCCGTGAGGCCCCTCCTTCACGGGGTTTTTTTATGTTATTTTACCTGTTTATTGTAATGCGCCGAGAACCCGCAACAGATGGGGAATCAACTGTTTTTTGCGCGATAAAACGCCACGCAACTCATATAGATCGTCACCTAACGGTGGGTAGCCCATAATAAGAGCTAATTTACGATCACCTGAAATCAACAACTCGCTAGTGCCCGCAACGATATCGGTAACCAGTAGTCCTGCCATATCAAGAGAGCGATTTTCACGTAAACAACTTAGTTCAGCCTTCAAGTCATCTTTAAGTGAGTGAAATTCGTGAAAGTTAACTACCTCAACTTGACCAATACCAAACTGACAGTTGCTCGCAGTAAAAACTTTAAAATCAGTGGTAATCACTTCTTCCAACGAATCATAAGCACTCATTGAGCTACTCGAAGCGAAAATACGTTGACCAAACTCATAAGGATCGAGACCAGACAATTGGCCCAACCATTGAGAAATTTCACGGTCAACATCAGTTGTAGTCGGTGACTTTAACACCACGGTATCAGACAATAACCCTGACAGCATTAAACCCGCAATTGCTGGAGAAGGTGTAATTCCAGCATTTTGATAGAGTGTAGCAACAAGAGTACAGGTACTACCGACGGGTTGATTGATAAAACGGATCGGCTTATCGGTCTGCAAGCTGCCTAGGCGATGATGATCAACGACTTCAATAATTTCAACTTTATCAGCTCCTGCAACGGACTGAGTTAACTCGTTGTGATCTACCAAAATCAATTTAACTGATGATGGATTCAGCAGATGACTCTTAGTTGCAACAGCTTCAATTGTGCCAGAATCGCTAACAACAACAACCCCTGGCACATCGCTATGCATAAGACTAATGCGCAATTCATCTAATCGGTCTTGACCACGCAGGGAAATAAAATTGGTCTCGGCCAACGATGATACAGGTGTCGACAGTCGTGTTAACCACGTCGCAGTAGCAGTATCAAATGTTGTAGAAAGGATGGTAACGCCATTGTTACGGCCGATCTCTAATACATCAGCAGGAACTTCTAAACCAGCAACTACGACAAGAACCCGCACGCCAAGCTTCACTGCTTCACGAAGGATTTCAGCTCGATCACCAACAATCAGCACCATATTACGCACATCTTGACCAACCATCTTGGC
>MAXR01000061.1 GCA_001751155.1 Desulfuromonadales bacterium C00003068
GTGGTGACGGTTGCACTGGTGCCAAGGCATAATCCGGTAAAAGGTACAACGACCTGCACCGTAAGATTGTTGATGTCGCGGGTAAAATTAGGGTCTTTGTCTACCGTAATTTCTAACAGTAGATCACCCGTTTTTCCGCCTGATTGGCTTGGCCCCCCTTTACCTGACACACGTAATTTTTGCCCCGTTTCAATGCCGATAGGAATCCGAACTTGAATTTTTTCTGTTTGACCATTGTGCTGGTAGTTCACCATCCGTTCGCCACCGCTTACCGCCTGACGAAATGGGATGTTTAACCGCATCACATAGTCTTGACCTTTGGCGGGTTGGCGCTGGTAGTTAGGGCGTCTTTGGCCACCGCGACCGCCACCAAATAGTTGGCTGAAAATATCATCGCCGCCACCGCCGCCGAAAATATCGCCAAAATCTGCGCCGCGAAATATATCTTCTTGAGAATAACGTTGATGAAAGCCGCTATCACCAAATTGATCATATTGTTGTTTCTTTTCGGTGTCGCTAAGTACAGCGTACGCTTCACTAATCTCCTTAAAACGCTCTTCTGCCTTTTTATCGCCAGCATTTTTGTCAGGGTGATATTTCACTGCAAGTTTGCGGTACGCTTTCTTTATCTCTGGGTCCGATGCCGATTTATCGACACCGAGGGTTGCATAGTAATCTGTTGCCATGAAAACTCCTGTTTCTGCTGTTGATAGTAACGGAAGTAATATAGGGATGCTGGGGGACAACGTCAAGGTATTGGGATAGAATTTGTCCTTTATGTAATAAATAATGATATAGTCATTGCATAGGTTTATCGCATATCAGGGTACGTTGATTGTTTTACATAAGGAGTAACACGAATGACGCGAATAGTGATTATCGGTGCGGGTATTTCAGGTTTAGCGACTGCTTACGCATTAGAGCAGGCAGCCCAAGCTGAACAGCGAGAAATTCAAATTACTGTTATCGAAAAAGAGTCGCGCTGTGGTGGAAAAATTTGGAGCAGAAACGAGGAGGGTTACCTTTGTGAATGGGGCCCGAACGGTTTTCTCGATAATAAGCCTGCCACATTAGATCTGTGTTCCGGTCTTGATATTGATAACACCTTGCTACGTTCGAACGATAATGCTCGAAAGCGCTTCATTTTTAGTGAAAATAGTTTACACCGTCTCCCTGAAAATGGACCGATGTTTTTCTCGTCAAAATTGTTGAGTTGGCCGGGCAAGTTACGCCTTGTAGGCGAGCTCGCAGTGGCGGCGAAACGGGGTGATCGCGACGAAACNNNNGCCCTCGATAAATTGATTGCACCGATGGCTGGGGGGATCTTTGCCGGTGATCCTGAAACCATGAGTGTTAAAAGTTGCTTCCCGCGTATTGCCCAATTAGAAGAGCAGTATGGTGGATTACTCAAGGCGATGATTAAGATGTCTCGGCAAAAAAGCCGAGAACGCAAGGCGGGTAAGCAGGTTGCGAGTGCCGCTGGTCCGGGTGGTGTTTTGACCTCCTTTGATGGTGGCATTCAACAGCTTACTGACGCAGTGGTACAGAAACTTAACGCTAAAATTTGTAGCGGCTTGTCTGTCGAGAGTATTGAGTATTTTGAGCATTATGTACTCGGTTTAAGCGATGGCAGTCAGTTAGATGCCGATGTGGTAATTAGTGCTGCCCCTGCGAATGTGTTGGCTGGGATGGTTAAAAAAGTAAGCACTGAAGCTTCATCGCTGTTAAGCAAAATCCCTTATGCTGCTATGAATATTGTTTGCTTTGGTTACGATCGCGAACAACTTGCGTGTGCTTTGGATGGTTTTGGTTATCTCATTCCTCGTCAAGAGGGGTGCTCGATATTGGGGACATTATGGGATTCAAGTATTTTCCCGCATCGCGCGCCTGAAGGTAAAGTGTTGTTGCGTTCGATGATGGGCGGGGCAACAAATCCTCGTGCCGCCGGTTTTACTGATGATCAGGTTCAGGTGCTGGTTCAGGCCGATTTGTCACGGATTATGGGGATCAAGATTGATCCAGAATTTATGAGAATTTTTCGTCATCAACACGCGATACCTCAATATGTCGGTGGCCATGCCAATTTGGTAAAGCAGATTCGTAACGAGCTGCAAGATTCTCCTGGGTTGTTTTTAACGGGCAATGCCTATGACGGTATTGGCTTGAATGATTGTGTGAGTAACGCGCAAAAAACAGCTCGTCAGGCGATGAAGTTTATTGCTCAGAGAGAATCTGTTTAGAACCTTTTTCTCGATTCGTGTTCTTAATAAAAAGGTAACTTTCAGCACTCATCCATAAGGGCTTGTGTCTCCCATGGATGGGTTCATGCGTCCCTTGGAATGGGTGACTCAAGCTCTTTTGCTGAATAGTTAATAAAAAAGCCCCACACCAATGATTCGGTGTGGGGCTTTTTAGTTGGTCTATCTTTTTCGTCGTTGGTTCTGTTTAGAACTTACCGAAATCGTCATCATCTAAAGAGATTTGGGGAGCGTCATTTTGCCCGCCCCAGTTATCTGTACTTGCCACGTTGACTGCTGGCGCTGCAATTGCGGGTTGACGACGATACGCTTGTGGCGCTGGTGACGAAAAGTTAGGATTGCGAATCATGCCCATGCTGGACGATTTTCTTAATTGGAAGCGATGTAATAGTTGTTGCAGCATATCGGCTTGGCTGCGAAGTTCCTCAGCTGCCGCTGCGGTTTCCTCAGAAGCGGCTGTATTTTGTTGTGTTACTTCATCAATTTGTGACACGCCAATCGAAATTTGTGAAATTCCTTGAGCTTGCTCGTTACTCGCTTTAGCAATCTCAGAGACAAGGTCGGTTGCTTCAGTGATGCCACTAACAATTTTTGACAAGGAATCTGCAGTGCTCTGGGCGATCTTAGCTCCAGCATTTGCCTTAGCGACAGAACCTTCAATAAGTTGCGTAGTCTCTTGTGCTGCTTTGGCACTTCGTGCTGCAAGGTTGCGGACCTCTTCAGCAACCACTGCAAAGCCTTTACCGTGTTGTCCTGCTCGCGCCGCCTCGACCGCAGCGTTCAATGCCAGTAAGTTCGTTTGAAATGCGATCTCATCAATAACTTTGATAATTTTTGAAATGCTTTGACTGGCATCGTTAATGTCTATCATGGCTGTACTGAGTAGGCCCATTTGATTGTTGCTCGCCTCAGCATCTTGTTGCATCTGTTCGGTCATCTTACTGGCCTGAAGCGCGTCGTCAGCGTTGCGTTGCGTTTGGCTGGCAACTTCTTGCAGTGAACTGCTGATCTCTTCGAGGGAGCTGGCTTGTTCCGTTGCCCCTTGTGAAAGAGCTTGGCTAGAATCGGATACTTGGCTTGCACCCGAATCAATCTGCTCTCCAGCTCCTTGAATCTCTACCATGATTTCGTTGAGGTCGTTGCCAAGCTTTTTTAGCGCTGTGCGTAATGTGTCTTGATCGCTATGTGGTGTGACTTCAAAATTTAAATTACCCGAAGCGAGTGAATTGAGTGGCTCAACAACCTCGTGTTGTAAATTGTCAGCAAACTGATCCATGGTGCTGCCCAATTGGCCAATCTCATCTTGGCGATCAAGACGAAGACGATCTCCGAGTTTTCCATGTTGCATGGCTTCAATCATTTTGACTGTTTGATTCAAAGGGTTAGCGATGCTGCGCGAGATGCGTACGGCTAAAATTAAACCGATGAGGACAGAGATAATACTGATAATTAATAGCTGCTTGTCCGCGGTGGCCATCTTTTGATTGCTTGATTCTTCGATAGCTAACACTGCTTGAGTACATGATTCTTGAGTCTGCATCGCTGCTTGATTCATCGCTAGGCTTAGCTGTTGCTGTTGGGACATCTGTGCGGCATGATTTTCAAAACTTTGTTGATAACCTTCAAGTGTCACTTTGGCTTTTAAGGCTTGAGCGATGTCGTCATCGTCCTCAAAGCTATCGGCCAGTTCTTCTGCCTGATTGATTACCGCTTGTATGCTTAGTCGCGCACGTTTAAGGAATTTCTCATCTTGGGTGATGATATGTTCTTTTTCAAACTTACGTGCGTTGAGGAACAATAGGCTGATTTGTTGTGTGTAGCCGAGTTGTTCCATGACATCCGCTAATGCGTCTACGTAATCCTCATCATCGTCGTACTCGTCACGGGAGGTGAGCACGGTGTCGAGAGCTTCGTCGAGAGTGCTCTTCAGCCCTTTCACTTCGCCAAAAGCTGTATTCGAACTGGTCTTCATCTCTTGCATGCTTTGTTGGCGCTGGTTGCTGATCAAAGCATAGTTGTCAAACGCGTCACTGTAGATTGTCGCTTGGTGGCTTGCCTCCCTTACTCTGGAGATGGCGATCTCTTCACTAAGACTATTTTGCAGGCTTTGAGCTGTGCTTTGTAGGTTTTGCAGGTGGCCTCGCAATGTTTTCGCGGTTTCATCTGAAGCCATGAGGGTGAAACTTTTTTCGTCGATACGTGCCTGATTGAACGCAACAATGATGCTGTTAACAGAGTCAATTTCACTCATGCTGTTTTTCCCGCTTTCCATCCCTGATTTGCCAATTTTTCCAACAATGAGGGTTAGGACAATTAAGCATAAAAAAGAGAGCAGTAGTTTTCTACCAATTCGCATCGATTTTAGCATGGTGACATAATCTCCAGTTAGAGTTGCTTATTAAGATTACTCTTGTAATGAATGTCGGCAGTTGAAATGGCTACATGGTAGCCTAGTTTCGTGGTGTTGCTGATGAAACTGTTGTGTAATCAATCGAATCGAGTGAAACGGTTGACCGAGTGACATGGTTGCGCTATTTTGCCATAAAATACTAAAAGATTTATAGATTAGAATACTCGTTCTTATTTTTTTTGTAAACAATATTAGATAGGCCTTTTTATGCAGAAGTATTTTCAACAGGAAGTTGATAAGCGTCGCACTTTCGGAATCATTAGTCACCCTGATGCCGGGAAAACAACCCTCACTGAGAAGTTGCTTCTTTATGGCGGTGCAATCCAGATGGCGGGTGCGGTCAAGGCGCGCAAGTCCTCTCGTCATGCCACTAGCGACTGGATGGCGATGGAGCAAGAGCGTGGTATCTCTGTGACCTCCTCGGTAATGAAGTTTAACTACCGTGATTATGAAATTAATCTGCTTGATACCCCTGGGCACCAAGATTTCTCTGAAGATACCTACCGTGTATTAACGGCTGTTGATAGCGCCTTAATGGTGATTGATAGCGCGAAAGGGGTTGAGGCCCAAACGCGCAAGTTGATGGAGGTGTGTCGTATGCGCAACACTCCCATTCTAACTTTTGTCAATAAGTTAGACCGCGAAGGCTTGGAGCCGCTTGATATTCTGTCTGATATTGAGGAAACCCTACAGATCGAATGTGCGCCGTTATCGTGGCCCATTGGCATGGGCAAACGCTTTAAGGGAACCTACAACCTGTTTAAGAAGCAACTTCACCTGTTCTCTTCATCCAGTAATGAACGCATCAGCGCAGGGATTGTCATTAATGACTTAGATGATCCACGCCTCGATGAGTTATTGGGTGATCAGGCCGATGAGTTGCGCGAAGATATCGAACTCCTAGAGGGGGCAGCAAATCCATTCTGTCTCGAAGATTACCTTAACGGCAGTCAGACTCCGGTATTCTTTGGCAGTGCCGTCAATAACTTTGGTGTTCAAGAGATGCTCGATGCTTTTGTTGAATTGGCACCGACACCGATCTCACGTCAAACAACCACCCGTGAAGTCTCCCCTTACGAGGAGGATTTCAGTGGCTTTGTCTTTAAAATACAGGCCAACATGGACCCTGCCCATCGTGATCGCATCGCCTTCTTTCGTATCTGCTCGGGTCATTTCCAGCGTGGCATGAAGATGCGTCACCACCGTATCGGCAAAGAGATCACCGTGGCCAATGCCACCATTTTTATGGCCCAAGATCGTAGTCATGTTGAAGATGCCTATGCCGGTGATATTATCGGTATCCATAATCATGGCACCATCAAAATTGGCGATACCTTTACCTCAAAAGAGGTGCTGAAATTTGTTGGTATCCCGAGTTTTGCTCCTGATCACTTTCGCCGCGTGCGCTTGAAAGATCCAATGCGAACCAAGCAACTCGATAAAGGATTGAAGCAACTGGCGGAAGAGGGTGCGGTGCAACTGTTTCGCCCGATCAGTGGCAGCGATTATATCCTTGGCGCGGTCGGTGTGTTGCAGTTTGAAGTCATTATGTCGCGCTTGCGTGCAGAATATAATGTTGATGCTGTGTATGAAGCGGTCGCTTATGCAACGGCACGCTGGGTGAGCTGTGAAAATAAGATGCACCTTGAAGAGTTTGTGAAGAAAAATCGGATGCAAGTGTGCACCGATGCCGAAGAGAATTTAACTTTTTTGGCTTCCAGCGAATGGCGTTTACAGCACACCATTGATCAGTGGCCCGATATTGTCTTCCATAAGACCCGTGAGCATTGCTAGTTATCAGTTGTTTTGAGTTGTCGTTTTGTTTCAAAAGACTCCTAAGGGGGAGAATGTATGAAGATAACCGTTAACGCCATGTGCAACGAACTCGCGGCAGATTCTGTCGATTGCGTCATTTTCCCGCTGACACAGGAAAGTTGGGCGACTCTGGCGAGTACAGATTTTCCTTATCTTGATGCCGACCTCTTAGCGCGGATTAGTAGCGATGGTGAATTCGAAGGTAAATATAAACAAACGCTATTGGTTCATGGCGATGAGCACTGTCGGCGAATCTTATTTGTTGGTTTGGGTGAGGAAGAAAAGCGCACTGCCAAGCATTACCGTAGCGCGGCATCGTTAGCGGCACAGCAATTATGTCAGCGTAAATTGACAACGTGGGTATTTGATCTTCAGAGTATTGGTTCGCAAGACGTAACCACCCTTGTCGATTGGTTGTGGGATGGCGCCTTGCTTGAAATTTATCGTTTTGATCGTTATAAAACCGATGACGAAACTGCGGTAAAAACGTGCGATATCCAGTGTAGTTTTAATGGCGTTGCCGATGAAGATGTCAGCCTTGTCCAACAAGCACTTAGTCAGCGAGAGATGATTAGTCGCGGCGTGTGGTTGGCGCGCGATCTGGTCAATGAGCCTGGCAATGTTAAAACCCCTGAGTATCTCGCCAAAATGGCATGGGATTTAGCCCAGCAGCTGGATTTGACCTGTACTATCCTCGGCCAAAGGGAGTTGGAACAGCAAGGCTTTGGCGCGTTGCTGGCCGTAGCCAAAGGGAGTATCTGCCCGCCACGCTTGATCGTTCTCGAATACCAAGGTGGTGAAGCGAGTGATAAGCCTATTGCGTTGGTCGGTAAAGGGGTCACCTTTGATAGTGGTGGTATCTCGCTGAAACCCGGTGAGGGGATGGATCAGATGAAGATGGATATGGCCGGTGGTGCAACGGTGATTGCCACCATGGCAACCATTGCCCGTCTTGAGCTGCCCATCAATGTTATCGGTGTGGTTCCCGCTGTCGAAAATATGCCTTCTGACCGCGCGACACGGCCAGGCGATATTGTGACATCGTTGTCGGGCAAAACCATCGAAATTCTCAATACCGATGCCGAGGGGCGTTTGATCTTGGCCGATGCGTTAACATGGGTCGGACAAAAAAATCCTGAACTCATTATCGACTTAGCCACTCTGACAGGAGCGTGTATTCTTGCTCTCGGCCACCATGCCAGTGCCATTCTCAGCAACGATTCGGCTTTGGTTGATGATCTTCAGCAGGCGGGTGATTGTGTTGATGAGCGCCTATGGCCGCTACCGTTGTTTGAAGAGTATGCCGAGCAGATTAAAAGTAGTATTGCCGATGTGAAAAATATTGGTGGACGGCCAGCGGGAACCATCACCGCCGCCGCATTCTTGCAGAAATTTGTCGGTGACACGCCGTGGGCGCATCTTGATATTGCTGGAACCGCTTGGCAAGATAAAGGGCGAGCCGGGCAACCCACTGGTGGAACAGGTGTTGGTGTTCGTCTGTTAGTGGAGTATTTGCAACAACAATGATGGCGTCGCAAAAAGTCCGCCCACCTGCGTTGCAGCGTTTGTTCAAGACTTTGACATACAACCTGTATGCCTTCACCCTTGAACAACCACTACGCCTTGGGGGACGAAGTTTTTGCTTAGCCATTTATTTCATTTTTGCGAGACCATCAACAATAGAAGAATCTACGACGAAAGCGTCTAATCGGTGTCGATTAGACGCTTTCTCGTTAATTTGCTATATTCACGTTATTTCCGTTTGAAAATATCTTCTTTACTGTTGCTGACTCGATCAAGAAATAGCAAGCCATCTAAATGGTCCAGTTCATGTTGAATGGCCACCGCTTCAAAACCTTTACAGCGCACCACTTGATCTTCACCTTGCTGATTACTGAAATGCACTAAAATTTCACGCGCGCGCTCCACGTTTCCAGTATAGTTAGGAACGCTCATGCACCCTTCGCGCATCACTTTGCTGCCTGTGGCTTCAATGATTTCAGGGTTAATTAGCACCATTAAGCCGTGATTGTGCTTTTTGCCCAATTTGTTATGCGATACATCAACCGTCGCAACACGCAAGCAGATCCCAATTTGTGGTGCCGCGATGCCAACGGAATGACCCGAAGCATACATGGTATCAACTAAGTCTGTTATGAGTTCATTGGCTTCAGGGCTGCCAATAATTGCCGGAGCACAAATCTCTTTTAATCGTGGGTCGGGGTAAACCAATACTTCGCGTTCGGCCATCGTTTACAACTCCACTGGGGTGACTGTGCGTACCGAGATGTCAACCTGAAGTTGCTCCTTCAAGGTTTCCATCATCGCTTTCAAGTCATCCGCATCAAGATTTTCAGGTAGCACAGTTTCACACATCATGACATATACAGGGCGTTCTTTTGAACCGATGAGTTTGGTGCTCAGGTCGAGAATGTTGATGCTGTTGTCACTCAAAACTTTGGTTACTTTATAGACAATGCCGGGTTTGTCTGAACCATATACAGAGATCATGCAGAGCTCGCCGGGTAAGTCCGTGCGGGTTTCTCCGCCTGGTTTAAGCGCGCGTATAAATACCGACAGCTCTTGCTCTTCAAGTGGTTGAAAGGCTTTCTCTAGCTCTTCAATACTTGAAATTTCAGGGTGAGATAAGATGAGGATCATGGCAAATTGACCACCGAGAATGTTGTTGCTCGAATCCGCCACATTGCAACCGATTTTGTAGACAATTTCAGCGGTACTGGAAACAATGCCGGGGCGATCGCGGCCAATGATAGTTAAAGCAAAGTGTTGCATAAGCTCCTCCAAGTAGATTCTATTTAAGTTAAAGAGTACATATATCATGCAAACATGGCTTAACCAAGTCGTGATTGTCAAGGGGGGCGGTGTTTGTTACCATGCCGCACGGTTGAAAAAGCAATTCAAGTGAGGGTGTTTTGCCTGAGTTCTGATGGCTTTTTGCCATACTACGCATAGGACAGTTGGTTATGAAATCACTTTTAAGTCAGATGGCATTGATTGTTGCCTTGTCGGTAATCACGGGGCTTGTTGTGCATGGCAAGTCTCTTGTTCTGTTGTGGAATAGTACTGCTGTTCATGCTGTAGAAGCGTATGCGCCGCAACCTGTTGAACGCGAATTTGTCCAGCAGTGGCTTAGTGATGGTAAGCTGATTGTCGATGCACGCTCAGGTGACGATTACCAGTTGGATCATATCGCATCGGCCTATTCCGTCGCCGCAGGTGATCTCCAAGCCTTGAAGGCTCTCGTCGATTGCTGCTTGAAACGTCAACAGCTGGTGGTCTATTGCAGTGGATTTGACTGCACCGACTCTTTTACCGTTGGCGAAGCACTGTATGTGGCTGGTTTTAGTGAAATTTACCTCTATGAAGCAGGTTTCTCTGGTTGGCAGCAGGGGGAGAACGAGTGATGACGACAACACGTGTGGCAATCGTTTTACGGCTGATCCTGGCAGCGGTTTTTCTTTACGCTGGCATCACCAAAGCTCTCGACGTCAACGCCTTTAGTCAAGCCATTGGTCGTTATGATCTCATGCCTGCCATGGTAAACTTTATTGTCGCCGCGGTATTACCTTATCTCGAAATTTATACGGCACTGTTGTTGCTATCTGGCCTGTGGCTTCGGGCTGCAACCTGGTTATCTATTTTAATGTGTAGTACGTTTTGTCTCGCTCTACTCTCCGCAGCCGTGCGCGGCCTGTCGATCGATTGCGGTTGTTTTGGCTCCAGTGCCGGAGCATGGTCGTCAGTGGGAGTGGCTCTAATGCGCGCCATTGCCCTGTTAGCATTCTCCCTTTATCTGTTGTTGGCTAGCACTGATAACGTTGTTGATAAACCAGAGGTACAAGCATGATGGAACCGTGGTTGGCGCAGCACAAAAATTCGATCACCGATCCACACCAACTCGCCGATCACTTTGGTCTGCATGCGAGTGAGTTGGCTCAAGTGGCGCAGCGCTACCCCTTACGCTTGACCCCTTATCTTTTAGAGCGCATCACTGACTCCAGCGACCCCCTTGGCCAGCAGTTTATTCCTCAGCTCGCTGAACTCGCTAACGATGATGCCCAGCTTACCGATCCGCTCAACGAAGAGGTGCTTTCACCAGTACCCCATCTGGTTCATCGTTATCCGCAGCGCGTGTTGTTGTTGGTTGCCGGTAGCTGTTTTAGTTACTGCCGTTTTTGTACCCGTAAGCGCAAGGTTGGCTGTGAGGATATGGTGATCTCCTTTGGTGATATCCTCAAAGGGATCGACTATATCGCTGGCCATCCTGAAGTCAACGAAGTGATCCTCTCTGGGGGTGATCCTCTCACCATGTCGGATCGCTTGCTCGAAGATATTCTCAATCGATTGCAGCGTATCCCTCATGTTGAAGTGGTACGTATCGGTAGCCGCGCGCCGGTGGTATTACCCGCGCGGATCACCCCAGCATTGTGTGAACTGCTTGGTCGCTATCAACCGCTTTATTTTCTCACCCACTTTAACCATCCAACAGAATTGACCACCGCAGCCATTGACGCCTGTCGCCAGCTTGTTAACGCCGGAGTGCCTGTCGTTAATCAAACCGTGTTGTTGCGCGGTGTCAACGACGATGCCACTGTTCTCCATCAATTATTCTATACTTTGCATCGACTCAGAATTCGACCCTACTATCTACATCAAATGGATTTAACCTGCGGCACCGGTCATTTTCGTACCCGCTTAGAGGATGGTATAGCCATCATGGATCAATTGCGTGGGCCGCTGTCGGGGTTAGCGGTTCCCACCTATATTGTCGATCTCCCCGGTGGCCACGGTAAAGTTCCCGTCACTCCCGACTATGTGCACAATTTAGGCGAAAATGCCCAACTACGCGCTGCCGATGGCACACTGGTCGATTATCGGCAGTGGTCTGTAACTTGAACTACCTAGATGGGTGTGATATTGTCATACTATAACGTTCTTTGGGAGGCTAATATGTCAATGCAACGAAAAACTATCACCGTTACTCCTCAACAAGATATGTGGATTAAGTCACAAATTGAGTCTGGTGAATATGGTAATGATAGTGAGTACCTGCGTGATTTAATTCGACTTGATCAGGCGAAAAAAAACAAACTTGCTCAGTTGCGTTCAGCACTTGTTAAAGGTGAAGAGAGTGGAATAAGTCAACGCAGTATGGCTGATATCCTTACCGATGCTAAAAAAAGACATGGTGTTAATGTATAGCCTTAGTGAGCAAGCCAGCTGTGATTTAGATTCTATCCTTGATTATTCTATGGATAATTTTGGTGCCGAGGTGATGCTCGGCTACCATCACTCGTTAGAAAGATGTTTCACCCTTCTCGCTGAACATCCCGATTTAGGTACAGCCGCCGAACATGTTCGGGACGATTATTTCTGTTTTTACCATCGATCACATGCCGTTTTTTATACATTGATTGATAATGATATTTTGATCGTACGAGTATTGCATAAAAGCATGGATGTGCCGCGCCATTTTTAAAAATGTGGCTCTTATGGCGAGTCGTTCAACTTATAACTGTGTACAGGCTGAATTTCAATCATGGCGAATTCGCCCTCTATTCAAAATTTACCAGCCGTCAATCTGTAACTACGCGCTGCCGCTGGCACGTTGATCGATTATCGACAACGATGATTTTGTCTTGTTATAAACAATGACCGAGATTCTTAGTGAAAACCTTTAATCAACCCCGTTGCAGTGAGTCAAACAATCATGAATAATCTTTTCTTATCAATACCCACCACTCTTGACCAAGAGATATTTGAAGATCTGTTTAAAAACGACACCGTAAGAATTGAGCGAATTCTATCTAAGGGGCACTGCTCTGGCGAAAATGATTGGTATGATCAGGATGAAAATGAGTGGGTGGTGGTGTTAAAAGGGGCTGGCACGGTTGTCTTCGCCGATGATCGTCAGGTTCAGCTTAACGAGGGCGATTATCTCAATATCCCCGCACACACCAAGCATCGAGTCTTGTGGACCGATCCTGACGTTGTGACCGTGTGGTTGGCGATCTTTTATCCGTAATGGCGCTGGTAGTAGAAGAGGACTGTTGGTCGGATTTGTGGCAGTAATCAGACTCCGGCACCGTGCCAAGTTCCTGATCTCATGGGTTGCTAGACATTTACTTCTTGCCGGCGTACCTTGGTAAAATTATTGATATTATTTAGTTGGTCGTCGAGGTCATCAGTATTTCTCTTCTGTTAATAGTTGGGATTGGCTTAGTCTGTGCCTCCTGGTTTGGCCAGTCGCAGAAAAGGAAACACTATGTTGAACTGTGTTAAGCGTTTGTGGTTGGCGGTGGTGTTGATCGCTGTGAGTGCTGGAA
>MAXR01000062.1:0-601 GCA_001751155.1 Desulfuromonadales bacterium C00003068
AATGAGAAGAAAATTCATTCACCCCCCTGTACAGGAAAATTTTAAATAGGTTTTGGGACCTTATTCAGAACTATCGCAATGTGGTCGCTCACAAAGCCCCACTCAACTGTGTAAGTTGCTAAAATTTCGGGAAAATTGGTTTGACGAAAATTAAATACATAATTTCATACTTTCTTTGGCACAGATCTCTTTCCCCTCGGTCAAGCCAGGGACTTTGCGATGGCTAGGCCAAAGGGACTTAATCGCAATCGTAAATTCAAAGTCACAAACCAAATTTTGGTGTCGCACGTTAGCTTTCCCGTCAAGCGGACGATTGAAAAGTAGAGAAGAGATGCACCGTGACCGAGCACACGATAGTCTTGAGACGGGAAGGAATAAAGGGCTTTCTTTCAGACCAAAGCATCGGCACAATTGCGTCTAATGCGATGAGCGCTATTTCCTGAGTGGATAATCCCGAGATCGTCAGCGAGTCAGAAGACCTCGTCAAATTTTCGTATTATTGGATTGGAGAGAGCGAGTTCTGGTCATTTGGCGAACATTTGCTTAAATGCGGATTGGCTCGGGCAGACGGTGAATAGATTGCCAGCGGAAAAGTCAGCAC
>MAXR01000062.1:609-2726 GCA_001751155.1 Desulfuromonadales bacterium C00003068
CGCATTGCAGGAGTTTTGAGAAAAGCAGAAAAGTAGCCAACGATCAGCGAAATAACATTCTGAGACAAAAAACAAGACGGCCCTGCCAAAATTCCTGGCGGGCCAGTTTTTATGGTGGTTACTTGACGGGGAAGCTTATGATCTGGCTTCAGGAACTTCGTGGGAGCTAGCCTATCTCTCGGACTCGATGGGTCGCTAGCCCACCGGTAAATCCTGTGTAAACTATAACTTATGAACATTCAGGAAGGTATAACGGCATTTGAATCTGGCGACTTCGAGAAAGCGCTGAAGATATTCATGCCCATGGCCGAACAGGGGGATCCTGTGGCCCAGGCTTATTTGGGGGAAATGTATGAAATTGGTGAGGGCATCAAAGAAGATGCCGCTCAGGCATTCAAATGGTTTCGTAAGGCCGCTGAGCAGGGATATGGCAAGGCGCAATACAACCTTGGCCTTCTGTACCTTAGTGGTAAGGGAGTAAAAAGAGATGCCGAGGAGGGGGCTAAATGGATTCACAAGGCTGCGGAACAGGGACATGACATGGCTCGGAGCAAGCTAGGGGACATGCCCCTTGATGGCCTTGATGAAAGGAAAAATAACATACTTGTAGGATTGGGGTTGCAGCTCAGGGATGCCAAGGAGGGCCATCATTCATGCATGGTGCCTGATGGATAACCATTACCACCTGCTGATGGAAACCCCGATGGGCAACCTCGCACAGATCATGAGGCATATTAACGGGGCCTACACGACCTATTTCAATATCAAAGGAAAACGGGCTGGTCATCTCTTTCAAGGGAGATGCAAGGCCATACTCGTCGAGGCGGATTCATACGCCGGCGAGCTTTCCCGCTATATGCATCTCAATCCGGTGAGGGCGAGGATTGTTNNGAATATTACTGGTCGAGCCATCGGGTTTACATCGGCCAAGCCACAACGCCGGCTTGGTTGACTACGGAATTTCTTCTCGGCTATTTCGGCAAAAGCGTTGCAGAAGCGAAAAATCGGTATCGGAAATTTGTTGAAGAAGGACTCCCCGGAGGATACGGAAACCCTTTGCAGGCCGTGGTTGCCTCAACTATACTGGGAGGCACGGAGTTTGTCCGGAATATATCGGAGAATCATTTAGTAGAAAACCAGGGTAAACGGAACGTGCCGGCAGCCAGAAAATTGACGCGACGCCCCTTGATGGAAGAAATCATCCGAAGAGTCGAAGCGGAACTGGGTGAAGGAAAGTTGCCTAAAAACATCGGTATTTATTGTTGCCAGAAATACAGCGGAGCGAAGCTGAAAGAAATCGGCGAGCGTTTCGGGATAAGTGACTCAGCGGCATCTCAGACAAGTCGAAGGCTGGTATTAAAAGCCGAGACGGACCCAGAATTGTTCGCAAAAGGTGATCAATGTTCAAAAAGCCCATCTGGATAAGCCATCGCGGCTACGCGAAAAATGCCGTTGAAAACACCCGGGCCGCGTTTCGAGCCGCAGTCGATCTTGGGTTTTCCTGTCTGGAAACCGATCTGAGACTGACCCGGGACGGTCGTATCGCTCTGGCCCACGATCCAGACTTGACGCGTCTTGCCGGCGACCGGCGCAGGGTGCAGGACTTAACGGCAGCGGAACTGGCCGGTATTCGGTTGAGGTTCCCTGATGAAACGCGCCCTAGTCCTAATGCCTCCGTCTCCTCGAACAAGGAAATAGATGACGCAAACTCGGTGATGTTCTTCGACGCGTTTGCCACCGAATTTTCCCAGTGCCGATGGGTACTGGACATCAAGCCGGAGGCAGGCGATAAAACTATTCTGGCCCTGGCCCGTTGGGCTAAAGCCGAAGCCTTGGTCGATAAAATCATTCATAACGCCAAGATGCTGACTTGGAATGCCGACCATGAGGCGCTGGCAAGCGAGCTTTTTCCCGGGCTGCAGTTTTATCCACGACAGCTGGAATGTTGGCGGGCCGGCCTCGCCGCGATGTCCGGAATTCCTGCTCTCGGGGGGATTCAGACCGGAAAAACCTATGCCTTACCGCCCACTGTTTCTGGTCTGCCCCTGTTTCGGCCATCCATTGTTCGGCGCTTTCACAAAAGGGGCGCATCTGTCGTGGCCTTTCTTCCCCCGTGC
>MAXR01000063.1 GCA_001751155.1 Desulfuromonadales bacterium C00003068
TATTATCGCTGTAACATTTTGTCTCATATTGGTGGTGATGGCTGGGGTTAGCTGGAACCAAAAACAGGCCATTCAACAGGCTAAAACTCGCTTAGATCGTGAAAAAGCGCAACAGCAACAGTTGGGTGAGTCGGTGGATTTGTTACAGCAGCGGTTGTCGGCACGGGTGCCGAGTGAATCCTTAAAACGAGATCTGCAGCTGTTACGAGCCGAGTTAGTGCAGCGCCAACCACTGCGTGCGGCATTGAACCACGCCATGGCCCAGGAAAATACCATCCCCCAAAGTCTTGATGCCTTGGCGGCAAAACCTCTTAAACAGTTATGGTTTAGTCGGATTTTGCTCAAGAATTCAGGGGCAACTATTCAGTTGTACGGCTTTACCCCGCACGCTGAAAATATTCCGACATTAATTGAGGGTTTCTCTTCGCAGGACGTTTTCCGCCAACAACAATTTTCGCAATTAGAGCTTGAACGGCAGGAGGATGGTTTGTATCAATTCTTGCTCTCGACACACAGGGGAGGCGGCGATGGCAGTGGAAAATAAAGCACTCGCAAAGTTAAATGAATCGTTTTCTGCTCTGAGTAAGAGGGAGCGTGTCATTGTTCTCCTTGCGCTGCTTTTAATCCCCATTTATCTGTTTGCCGAGCTGGTGTACATACCCGCTCAAAAGGAACAAAAACGGGTAATGGCGCAATATCAAACGGCGCAACACGATGTTGTGTCGTTGCAACAACAGTTGCTTGAGTTAGAACGTGCGCTAAATAATGATCCCGATCAAGGTAAGCGCGATCAGCTCGCCTCGTTACGTGAGCAGATCACTTCATTTGATCAATCGCTGCAACGCAACCTTTCTGGCTTAGTGCCACCACAGCAGATGGCGGCCATGTTGCGCGGCATGTTGTCCCAGCATAACGGCTTGACCCTTATGTCATTAAAGAATCGTGTCCCCTCGCCACTGGTTGCGGTGGTACCCCCCGCGGCAGCAAGTGGTAAACAACCCTCTGTGGACGAGGAGCTTGCCCTCAGTCAGAAAGCAGTGCCGGTGTTGTATCAACATGGCATGGAGTTGCAGTTGACCGGAAGCTACCTCGATACTTTGAATTACTTGCATCAGTTGCAGGGACTTTCACAGCGGCTGTTTTGGGATAGTGTTGACATTGAGATGTCTGATCGCTATCCCAGTGCGAGCGTTAAACTCAATGTGTATACCTTGAGTTTTCAGGAGGGCTGGATTGGTGGTTAATCGAGAAAAGCGAATTAAGTTTGAATATCGTGCCATGGCACTAGCATTGGCCACCGTTGTCATTGGACTGATGATCGCGACTCCGAGTGTTTCAGGTGTACATGACCCGATGCAGCCTCAGGTTGCACTGATCGCTGCTGATCCGGTAGCGGTTGAAAAGACTGAATTTCATCTCGAAGCAACAATGGTTTCAGCCCAGCGTCGGGTTGCTATCATTGATGGTTCAACCGTCAGCATTGGCGACCAATATCAAGGATATTGCGTCATCTCGATCGACGAGGGTTGTGTGGTGTTGGCGCAACGAGGGAACAACACTTCATTGACATTACAGCCGACAATTAAAACACCAACGAATGCAGCCAATGGAACGTTGCAACACCTACGTGGAGTGGAATAAATGGTGAAATTACGAAACATGGCAATCCTGTTGTTGTTGATATTTAGTGGCGTGCTTTTTATGTCGGGTTGTAGCGCAACCGTGGCCAAAGACTCTGTTACATCATCGCCACCGCCATCATCTCCATCAGCTCTCATCCTAGAGCAGATGCAACGCCCCGCGCTGGCAGCTGAGGTAGCGCAACCGTTACCTGCGGCGGTACAGCAGGCTCTTATGCCCTCACTATTTAGTCCACAACAACAAGGACAGTCTGCAGAAGTGGATCATCGCTTTGATGTTGCCGCAGAGGATGTTGACGCCAGTGCCTTTTTCGCCGGCCTCGTTGAGGGGACAACCACCAATATGGTGGTCCATCCTCAGGTTGCAGGCACGGTCAGTTTACGCCTTAAAAATGTCACCTTGGTCGAGGTGATGAATATCGTTCAGGATGTCTATGGCTACCATTATCGTACCATTGCTGGTGGTTACCAGATTCTACCGAATAACCTGCAAACGCGGATTTATGAAGTTGATTACTTAACGTTACAGCGCAGCGGAACCTCATCGATGAAGGTCAGTTCGGGTCAGGTTACTGACGGAACTAACTCATCGGACAGTAGCAGCAATAGTAGTGATTCAGGCAGTTCGTCATCGAGTAACGACAGCGGCACCGGCAGTCAAATTGAAACCACCTCTAAAACCGATTTTTGGCCAGCCTTTCAACAGGCGCTTGAGGCATTAATTGGTACTGAAGATGGCCGTAAGGTCATTATCCAGCCTCAGGCAGGGTTAGTCGTCGTCCGCGCCCTCCCTGCTGAATTGGATATTGTTGCCAACTATTTGCAGCGAACTGAAGGTTCATTGCAGCGCCAAGTCATTCTCGAAGCTAAAATTATCGAGGTTCAACTCAATGATGGCTTTCAAACGGGGATCAACTGGGGCGCATTGTTCAAAAATGACAGTGGCACTGCAACGATCGGCCAAGTGGGTGGTGGCACCATCCTGAGTGGTGGATTGAGTGAGATCGCCGGCAATACCGGTAATTTGAACCCTGTTTTGGCCGGCACGATCGATGGTTTGACCTCTTCAGCTTTTGGTGGCGTGTTTTCCGCCGCAGTCGAGTTTGATGACTTTCAAGCGTTTGTCGAAGCGGTTAAAACTCAAGGCGATGTGCAAGTGCTATCCAGCCCACGTATTTCGACCCTCAACAATCAAAAAGCGGTGATCAAGGTTGGCACCGATGAGTTTTTCGTCACCGATGTTTCAAGTGATACCGATACTGAAACGGATACCGCTACTGCTGATATCACCTTAACGCCATTCTTCTCCGGTATCGCCTTAGACGTGACCCCACAAATCAGTGAAAATGGTCAAGTAACCTTACATATTCATCCGACTGTCAGTGACGTTGAAGATCAGACAAAAGTGATCACCGTCAATGGTCAAGCGCAATCCCTGCCTTTGGCGTTTAGCAGTGTGCGTGAGTCGGACACCATTGTTAGCGCTCGCAGTGGGCAAGTGGTGGTAATTGGCGGATTGATGAAAAATTCTGAAGGTCAGAAGACCGCCGGAGTTCCACTCTTGGCTGATCTTCCTGGCATCGGCTATCTGTTTCGTCATCAACAGGAAACGACGCGTAAGAGCGAGTTGATAATCTTATTGCGGCCACAAGTGGTGAACCGAGATCAAGATTGGGCCAATGATATTCAGCAGTCGCGCCAGCGCATGCAGCAGTTGCTGTAGGGGAACGTCATGTATCTGGACTATTTTCATCTGAATGACCGACCCTTCTCACTCACGCCAGATACCAGTTATTACTACAATAACTTTAGCTGCCAAGAGGCGATGAACGTCGTTCTTGTCGCCTTAAACAATGGTGAAGGCATTGTTAAAATAACCGGTGAAGTGGGCACAGGCAAGACTCTGATGTGTCGCAAATTGCTCAATGATCTTCCCGATGAGATGCTCACCGTTTACCTGCCCAACCCATTGATGGAAGCGCAGCAGCTCTATCGTGCTATCGCTGGGGAGCTTGGTCTTGAGTCGGCATCTGATATCTCTGTTGCCGATCTACTGAATCAACTCAATACGCGCTTGATCAACCTCAGCGCCTCAGGGCGACACATTGTGGTGTGCGTCGATGAAGCGCAATCGATGCCAACGCCAACCCTTGAAGCGTTGCGGTTATTGAGTAATGTTGAAACCGAAAAACGAAAATTACTGCAGATCGTGTTGTTTGGCCAACCCGAGCTCAATGAACGCTTGGCACAGACCGAATTACGTCAATTACGCCAGAGAATNNACTTAATGAACGCTTGGCACAGACCGAATTGCGCCAATTACGCCAGCGAATCAGCTTCTCTTATGCCCTTGGTCCCCTCGACTTTCAAGGAGTTCAGGGTTATTTAGCTCATCGCCTACAGATGGCAGGTTATCAGGGCGTGCCACTGTTTACTGTTGGTGCGCAACGTATGTTATTCAAAGCCGCTAAAGGTGTGCCACGCTTGGTCAATATTTTAGCCCATAAGGCACTCATGGTCAGTTATGGCTGTGGTTTACATCACGTTGGCGTTGGTCAAGTGAAGGCGGCCATTGTCGATACCGATGGTGTTTCGTTGTCAAACAATTGGCTGTTCGGTATTGCATTATTCGGCTTGATCACTGCTGTTTTTTTTGCGGGATTGTTGTTGACTCCCATGCTGACTCCTATGTTGGGGGGGTAGACAAGCGATGAGTTTGATTAATCAGATGTTGAAAGATTTAGATGCCCGCACGCAGCAAGGGACGAACCACAGTGGACAAGAAGTTGAGGTCGTTGTCTGCCATCTTCCGCAACATTCTCGCACCCTGCCTATCATTGTTGCGCTAGTTGTTGTGTTGGTTGGCAGCGCAATCGGTGGTTGGTGGTTTTTGTATCCACGCCCCGTGGTAACGCCCCCTATTGCATTGCGGGTCCAACCACAGGTGACAGTTGAAGCGGTTGTAATAGAACCACAACCTGTTGTGCTAGCAGCCGTTATTGATGGTGCTGTTGCAGCCGAAGAGCAGGTTGTTGCTCTTCAGACTGAATTATTAGCGCTACAACAGCTTTCGCAGTCCGTTGTCGCTCCAAGATTAGCTGCTAAAGCCGTACTTTTACCCGCGACTCCTGTTATCAACGCTTCAGTTGACCGTGCGGTTGCAGAAGAGGCGAAACCTTCTGCTGCACCATTGGAAAATAGTGCAGTAGCATTGGAAAATAGTCCGGCACCTGTGCCAGCTCGCGTGGTGATTAAAACGCCGAGTTTGGCGGAGCAAGCACAACAGCTACGTATCGATGGTCGCACCCTCATTCAACAACGACGTTATCGGGCTGGTGCACAACGGCTTAATCAGGCGCTACAGATGGAGCACTCCAGCGGCCAACCATGGCAAGAGCTTGTTCGAGCATGTGTGCAAGCTGGCGATCTTCCCTCTGCTCTGGATGCGGTAAAACGTGGCTGTGAAGCGTATCCCAATGATATCGGTTTACGTGTTTATCACGCGCGGTTAATAGTGGAATCGGGCGATTATGATTCGGCATTGATTGTACTGCAAACGGGCGCGACACCCAGTGTTGTCGCATCGAGCGATTATCACTCTTTGCTGGCGAGTGTACTGCAACAGTTGACTCGCTTTGCTGAGGCGG
>MAXR01000064.1 GCA_001751155.1 Desulfuromonadales bacterium C00003068
GGGAGTGCGATTACCATTAGTGCAGGCGGATGTGTGGTGGAGGGGTTCAAGGTGACAGGTGGAGGTTCGCAAGAAGGTAATTTTTTTACAGGCCCTGATGCCGGGATCACGGTATCCTCAGATGGCAATACGCTTGTCAACAACACGGCTTCGAATAATAATTACGGCATTGTGTTGTGGCATGTGTCCGATAACACACTCACAAACAACGTTGCAAAAGTGAACAAATACGACGGCATCTACATAGACTTTTCTTCTAACAATTACATCATTGACAATACGGCATCAGACAACGAGGTTGGCATCAAAATAATGAGAGCTTCTAATTACAATAAAATCACTAACAATACTATATCCGCTAACAAAGCATGGGGTATTAGACAATTCGTTCCTGAGTTGGGTCCCTGGCTCCCATCTTCGAGCAGCTATCTTACTATTGCTAACAATAATGTATCAAATAATGGAAATGGTACATACCTATCTCGCAGCAGCTATAAAACTATCACGGCTAACATCGTGTGCTCGAACAAAGGATATGGTATACGCCTGTTTGGTTCCACCAGCAATAAGTTGAGAAAAAATGAATTGTATGGTAACAAATATAATTTTGACGTGAACTGTTTCGGAACCAGTTGGAATCAAGACATAGATAAAACGAACACCGTGAATGGAAAACCCATATATTATTTAATCGGAGAAAGTGGCATAACACTTGATGAGAGTACAAACGCGGGATATGTAGCTCTTATATCCTGCAATAAAATAACGGTAAAAAATCTGAATCTGACAAACAATGGACAGGGAATTCTTCTTGTTGAAACACCCAATTCTGTTTTGCTTAACAATACTATACTGAACAATGAGGATGGTATTCACTTTCACGTGTCAAGAGACAATATCATTACCAACTGCAATTTCTCGAACAATGTCCATGGCATCTATTTGTACAATTCCATGAGCACAAATATTACGAATAATGATATTTCGAATTGTGGGAAAGGTATATGGGCATTCATTTCCAGCGGAAATACCACTATTCATAACAACAATATCTGGAATAATAGTGAAATGGGAATAAGGTTAGGTTGTAACTATGGTAACAGCGTTATCGGCAACAACGTCTCAAACAATGAGAATGGAATTGGCTTATATTCAGAACACAGTAAAATCAGTGGCAACACCGTGATTTCAAATGCATGTAACGGCATAGATATTTGTGGTGATGCCTGGTATAACAGCATCGTTGGCAACACGATCTCATTGAACGGTTATGGTTGTGAGAAGGGTTATGGTATCAAACTGCGTTGTTATAGCTATAATAGTATTTATCACAACAATCTTGTGAACAACTCCAACCAGGCATACGATGCAAAATATAATACCAATTCATGGGACAATAGTCCAATAAATGGAGGTAATTACTGGTCTGACCACAAATGCACAGGCAACCCAAGCAACGGCAGTCAGCCGTATAATATTACAGGTGATGCAGGCGCTCAGGATCATTATCCTTTTAAAGATATATGGGGGTGGGAAAATGAGATATAAAACCGTTATAGCAGGTTTATTGGCATTATTCGTTTTATTTTTTGCCATAAATGTAGCGGAAGCGAGTGTCATAGAATTGAGATGCAATTTCACGGAACCGGTTATAGAGAAAGGACTTGAAAACTACGATGTCATCTCAATGGGCTTGCCCAAAACGAGCAATGCAGGCTTGCCTGTTCTTCCATTCAAGCCGGTAACGGTTCTGCTACCGTATGGCGAAGCACTAGAAAATGTAAAGGTTATTACAGGGAATAAGACATTCATAGAGGAAGGGTTCTTTATCGAACCCGGTCAGGCACAGATACCTTCTTGCTTCAATGGGACAATAAATCGCACTCTTCCCGATTCATCCATTTATAGCTCTTCAGATGAGTTTCCACACGAGCGGTATTCAGCTCTTCCAGTTCAGGATATGTGCGGCTACAAAATATTATTCTTGAATTTATATCCAGTCCGCTATATTCCTAAACCGGGGGAACTCTGGTATTATGATAACATAACAGTGGTGGTGAAAACAGAGGCGAAAAAGCAACCTTCTGGGGCTCTGGACTTATACAGGGGTTTGCCTGAAGACAGAGCACGAGTTCTGGAAATAGTAGACAATCATGAAGTAATAGATACCTATGACATCCAGAAAGTAAAGCCCGCGGGGAAAGGAACTTCTATTGTAGACCCTGCGGACTCGTACGATTATGTCATTATCACCACAGAAGCATTGAAGTCTTCCGGTG
>MAXR01000065.1:0-646 GCA_001751155.1 Desulfuromonadales bacterium C00003068
CCACAAAGACCCCGTCGTAGACTCCTTCGCTGTAACCGGCCACTACCTCCTGGCCGAGCAGCGAGGCAACACCGTAAGAAGCCTGACTGGTTACACCTTCGTGGCACTTGATGACGTTATAGGCCGGCCGATGGGCAAAGTATTCCTTTCCCTTGCGACCGATAACCATCATGTCGTAGGACTCAAAACCAGTGGTTTCGTCGTTAACGAAGGCTTCGGAAGCCTTGGTGATATTGACGTTAAATCCACCGCACAGGCCTCGATCGGAGGTGAGCACCAGCAGCAGAGCCTTTTTCTTGCTGCTACGACGGGCCAGCAGGGGATGCACCTTGCGCTCTTCACGCAGGGCCAGGCTGGAAAGCACTTCATGCAGCTTGTCCGAATAAGGACGAGCCGCCACGACGGCCTCGTTAGCCTTACGGAACCGCGCTGCTGCCACCATCTTCATTGCCCGGGTGATCTGCTGCGTGTTCTTAACAGAGGTGATGCGTTTTTTAATGACCTTCAGGTTTGCCATCGCCTATTGCCTTCTGCCTTACTCAGGCCACAAACTCATTCTTTAATTCGTCCAGAGCCTTTTTGATCTGCTCCTGCAAATCGCTGTCGATGGCCTTCTTCTCCCGCATCTGGTCGAGAATCTCCGGGT
>MAXR01000065.1:709-18692 GCA_001751155.1 Desulfuromonadales bacterium C00003068
GCTTGTTTTTCCACCGATAGGGGCTGATACTGAGGCTGCTTGAGGATTTCTACAAGGCGGGCACCACGATGAAGCTGCTTTTGAGTCTCAACATCGAGGTCTGAGCCGAACTGGGCGAAAGCCGCCATTTCCCGATACTGAGCAAGAGCCAGACGCAAGGTCCCAGCCACCTGTTTCATGGCCTTAACCTGGGCACTGCCGCCGACTCGGGATACAGACAGACCTACATTGATGGCCGGTCGGACTCCAGAGTAGAACAGATCCGTTTCAAGGAAGATCTGGCCATCGGTGATGGAGATAACGTTGGTAGGAATATAGGCGGAAACGTCTCCGGCCTGAGTTTCAATGATCGGCAGGGCTGTCAGACTGCCACCACCGAGTTCATCTGTGAGTTTGGCGGCCCGCTCCAGCAAGCGACTGTGGAGATAAAAAACGTCTCCGGGGAATGCCTCGCGGCCCGGCGGACGGCGCAGCAACAGAGAGAGCTGACGATAAGCCACAGCATGCTTGGAAAGATCATCGTAGACGATCAGAGCATGTTTGCCGTTGTCGCGAAAATACTCACCCATGGTGACCCCGGTATAGGGAGCAATGAACTGCAGGGGGGCCGGATCGGCGGCGCTGGCTGAGACGACTATGGTGTAGTCCATGGCGCCGTGCTGCCGAAGCTTGTCTACCACCTGAGCCACCGTGGAACATTTCTGACCGATGGCGACGTAGATACAGACGATGTCCTGGCCCTTCTGGTTGATGATGGTGTCGATGGCCAGAGCGGTCTTGCCAGTCTGGCGGTCACCAATGATCAACTCACGCTGTCCGCGGCCAATGGGAACCATGGCATCGACTGCCTTGAGACCGGTCTGTAAAGGCTCGGCAACCGACTTGCGGGTAACGATACCCGGTGCCTTGACCTCTACCTGGCTGGTCTTGTCAGTAGCAATGGGGCCGCCGCCGTCGATAGCCTGACCAATACCATTGACCACCCGTCCGACGAGCTCCTCACCTACCGGAACTTCAACGATGCGACCGGTTCGCTTGACCGTATCTCCTTCCTTGATGTGGTGTCCCTCACCAAGAATGGCTGCACCGACGTTGTCTTCCTCCAGGTTGAGCACCATCCCCATCGTCTCGCCGGGAAATTCCAGTAGCTCGCCGGCCATGGCATTATCGAGGCCGTAGATACGCGCGATACCGTCACCGACGGAGATAATGGTGCCCATCTCGCTGACTTCTACTTCGCGATCAAAATTCTCGATCTGTTGTTTGATGAGATTACAGATCTCTTCTGCTCTAATTTCCATGAGAATTATTCACCCTCTGTTATGGTCTTAGCAATTCGCTGTAATTGCGTACGCACCGTTCCATCAAGCACCTGCCCGTCCAGTTCTACCTGCAAACCACCGATCAGAGCAGGATCACTATGCTCTTCCAGCACTATCTTTCGTCCACTGCGAGCCGCGAGTGAAGCACTCAGGGCGTTACGTTCGCCATCCTGAAGAGCGACAGCTGTATAGACCTGAACCCGCTGCAAACCCGAAGCCTCATCAGCCTGGCGACTAAATTCAACTTCAATCTGTGGTAAATACCGCAGGCGATCCTTGCTCTGTAACAATCCGAGAAAATTGGTAATTTCTCCGGATAGTTCAAGCAGTGCGACCAAACCGGCCAGTACCGCATCCTTTTTTGCCGTAGGCAGCGAAGGGCTTTGCAGCAGCAACGCCAGACGTTTCTCTACAGCAAAGGCCTTCACCAGACGGCCGAGTTCTTCCCGAAACCGGTCCAGCAAGTTGCGCTCCTGGCCTAACAGCACCAAAGCTCTGGCATATCGCTTGGATATTACACTGACACTCACGATTGATTCTCCATCTGCTGCAGATTTTCCGTCACCAGCCGAGCATGGTCCTCGTTTGTGATTTCCTGGCGCAACCGTTCTTCAGCCATGCTTATGGCCATCTTTGCCGTTTCCGCCCGTAATTCTCGCCGCGCCCGTTCGATTTCCCGATCAGCACACTGCCGAGCTTCCTTACGCACTGTATCGGCTAAGGCCTGGGCTTCAGCCAGAGCACCGATCCGTTCACGGTTGTTTGCTTCTTTGGCCTGGGTCAACAGCTCAGCTATTTCGCGATCACTGTCGGCCAGTTTGTGTTCGTATTCGGCTACTTTGGCCTCGGCCGAGGCGCGAGCTTTATTGGCCTGCTCCAGGGTTTCAATCAGCTGGGCTCGCCTGTCGCCTAGCCCCTTGCGAAGAGGCTTGGCCAAAACGTAGGCAAGAGCACCAAACACGATGGCAAAGTTCAGGCAGCGATAAAGAAAATCCTTTAGCAGAACACCGCTATCAGCAGCATGTCCGTCACTAGAAGCAAATGCCACTCCTGCCAAAGCGAATATTAAACCGACTGATGCTGCAGTGGTGGCTATGCCGCCAAGCTTGTTTTTAAATCTGCCTTTCAAAGTGCCCTCCCCACAACCTTTTGAGCAATTCTGGCAGCCAACGGTACAGCTTGGGTTTTCAGCTCAACCAAGGCCTGCGTCTTTTCATCAGCCACACGATCTTTGATCGTCTGAAGCTCGGCAGCAGCCTCTTCGTTGGCCACGCTTAGCATCTGTGCAGCGTCTGTAGTCAGGTCTTGACGAAATTGCTTACGTTCGCTGGCAATTTCCATCTTGGCTTGCTGCAATTTTTCCTGATATGCCGCCAGACCCTCATTGAGTCGTTCCTCAAGGGCTCCGGCCTGCTGCAGGTTGCCATCGATTTCATCGCGACGGCGCTGCATAATGTTGCCCAATGGTCGGAACAAGATCAGATGCAGAGCTCCCATCAAAATAAAGAAGTTGGCGGCTTGCAATAGAATGGTCCAGTCAACCTTGATCACAGCAATACCTCAAAAATCTGAAAGTAATTCAAAAATGATTTGCACTAAACCTATTTCTTATTATCCCGCTTTGGGCTGGTTGCAGACAGGTTTCAGTAATCAGCCAGCAAAAACATGCTGACCTTGCCGCAAAAACGAGGGCGAGCGATCACTTTATTCTCTTGGGCAGCTCTCTCCAAACAGGCAAGGTGTAAACAACCCTTACGGCGACCGCAAATATAACAATAGGCGACCAACTCTTGTCAATCCCTTTTTCAACAATGACCAATTTCTGTGACTAGTTAGTGTTCATCCGGAAGCTCCGGATGGACTCCGGCGAGTTTCTGATTTGGAAACGAGCTATTTTCCGCAAGATCAAGGGAATCAAGGTCTTGCGCGGAGGCGTTCTCCGGTACCCCGCAAAACTTTTCAGAATTGAAAAGTTTGACAGTCTCCGTGCTGCCCCATGGGCGAAGGGCCAGGGATAGCACTGAGTCACAAGTAAAACCGTAGATTGACGTAGAGATTACGAAAAAGGGCCGTTTCCCGACAGAAACAAGTTACTCGGGGACACTTTCTGTTGAGATCTGTGGCGATTGCCCCATGGTTACGGTGCTATTCATCAACACCCCCTCTTCCACCACCAGGGACGGAGAGTTGATCGAGCCCTCTACCTGAGCCGGTGCTCGTAATTCCACTCGAACCTCAGCATTAATTTGTCCCTTGAAACGCCCACTGAGAATCAGGGTGCCAACAGAGATATCTGCCTCGATATGAGCCGTCTCTCCAACGATCAAGGTATCCTTCGAGGTAATCTTGCCGCTGAACGAACCGTCCATACGAACGATATCCTCGAAGACCAGTGTCCCCTCAAACTGACTACCGGTACCCAAAAAAGCCTTTATTTTATCCGCTGCTGCATCTTTGCGCATAACTGTTTTATCCTTCCTCCCCTTCATTCTCTCAACTCCCCATTAAATGCCTAACAAATCAAGCAGGCGATCTAAATCCTCAGCAGAAAAATAACTAATCTCGATTTTTCCGCCCTTTTTCTTCGAATGAATCGACACATGAGTGCCAAGGGATCGCTGCAATTCTTCGGCCAAGTGTTGCAGTTCAGGGTCGAGTTGGGGTTTTCCTGGCTTCTTTGGCTGGTGAGCGAAGTTTTTGATCTTTCGTACCAGCGATTCGGTCTCCCGTACCGACAATTTTTTGCGTACAAGCTGCTCGCGAGCTTCAAGAATATCCTGGTCATCTTCTAGAGAGAGTAGAGCTCTGGCATGTCCCATGGAAAGCACACCGCTACACACATCATCTTGGATGACATTCGGTAGCCGTAACAAGCGCAGAGAGTTAGCCACCGAGGAACGATCCTTACCGACCCGCTTGGCAGCTTCCTCCTGGGTTAACTCAAATCGATCGATCAACTGGCGGTAAGCTTCGGCTTCTTCGATGGGATTAAGGTCTTCCCGTTGGATATTTTCGATAATGGCCATTTCATAGGCTATATCTTCGCTAACATCCTGAATAACAACCGGAACTTCATGGAGGGAAGCCTTTTGCGCCGCTCTCCAACGCCGCTCTCCAGCAATGATCTGATAGTAATCTTTCAGGCGGCGCACCACCAACGGTTGAATAATGCCTTTTTCCCGCACTGAGGCGACCAGTTCCGTCATTTTGGTATCATCAAAATATTTACGAGGCTGCTGATCATGAGGTCGCAACTCCTCTATGGGACAGAGAAAATATTTACGTCCGTCATCTTCGCTTGCCGAAGTAAGCAATGCTCCGATACCTTTTCCGAGAGCCGGTCTTTTAGCCATGTCAATTCCCCGTTGAGATGATTTCTTTTGCCAGAGACAGGTAGGCTGCCGCCCCGGTGGAAGCTATATCGTACAGTAATACCGGCAAACCATGACTAGGAGCCTCCGAAAGCCGGACATTGCGAGGAATAACCGTTTTGAACACCTTGTCGCTATAATGGCGTCGTATTTCCTCGCTGACCTGATGAGATAAATTATTACGCCGGTCAAACATGGTCAGCAGAATCCCTTTCAAGGTAAGACCGGGATTAAGCTGGCGCTGGATCAGGCGAATGGTCTTGCTTAATTGAGTAAGCCCTTCCATGGCGTAATATTCACATTGCAAAGGCACCAATACGGAATCCGCTGCAGTCAATGCGTTAATGGTCAACAGCCCTAGAGACGGCGGACAATCTATTACTATATACTTGTAATCATTGGATATTTCGGAAAGGGCTGCGCGCAGACGGGTTTCCCTGTTTGGCTCAGATACCAGCTCTATTTCGGCACCGATAAGATCAGTAGTCGCCGGCAAAATCTTCAAACAGTTTAACGGAGTATTACAAACGATAGCACTGGCTTTGGCCTCGCCCAGTAAAACGTGGTAGGTCGTATAGTTTAAAGCATTACGGTCGAGCCCTACGCCACTACTGGTATTGGCTTGGGGGTCAAGGTCGACAAGGAGGGTCTGCTGTTCTGCTGCGGCCAAAGAGGCGGCAAGGTTGATCGCCGTCGTCGTTTTCCCGACCCCGCCCTTCTGGTTGGCCACGGCAATGATCTGTGCCATAGAGGCTTCCTTTCTGTTCAGCGGATGCTACAGGAGGCTATCATAATTCGCCGAGAGAGGGAAAAGAAAATGCAACGATTGGCTATAGATATAGCCACATTGGGACCCAGCTTGAGTAAAGACTCTACCCTCCCCGTTGCAGAAAGGTTAACATCGCAGCCTTAAATCCCGATCACTTCCCTCAATCAGAGGCTTATTGGTCCCTTCCCTGAGGCTATCTCATACCTATAAAGGAAGGTCATTTTCAGGAAATTTCTTGGCTAAAAATCAGCAGCGTACGCTTCGCTTGCGATCGAGGTAATCGCAATTTTACAGTTCTCTGACAATGAAACCCGTCTTCTTGTAAATATTGTTCACTCTCAGCCAACTCTGCCAACCCATCAGCGCCCTTCATGGCTACCACTATTCCGTTCATAGCCAAAAGGGGTTTGGCCAAAGCCAGGATATCCTTTAGGGGCGCAAAGGCCCTTGTTACTACCATGTCAAAGGGTGCTAAGTCGTTGTGGCAGGGGAGGTCTTCAAGGCGCGCGTGCAGCGGGGTGAACCCCTGTACCTTCAAGGATCTAATGACATGCTTTTGAAAGGCAATTTTTTTTGCTACAGCATCTACAGACCATATCTTATACGATGACCTAGCTATTTTGAGAGGGATAGATGGGAAACCTCCCCCAGACCCCATATCGAGGATAGTGCCCTGTTGGTCCAAATAGGGTAACAAGGTCAAGGAATCAACCAGATGCTTTTCAAGCGTGCTAACCGGATCGGTAATGGCGGTCAAATTGATTTTTTTATTCCACCGCAATAATTCATCCCGAAACCAGAGCAATTCATCAAGGGCCCTTGCCGACACGACCACGTCGATTTGCTGAAGCATTTCTTCCAACAGTGCACGATCAGGCATTGAATCCTCTACGGAGCACCACGGCTAAAATAGCGACTGCTGCCGGCGTTACGCCAGGTATTCTGGAAGCCTGGCCTAGGTTTAATGGTCGAATTCGTTGAAGTTTTTCTCTTACTTCAGCGGACAAGGAGTTGATGAGTTCATAATCAAAGTCTTCTGGAATCATCACTTCTTCTGTTTTTTTGAAGCGTTCGACCTGTTCTAATTGCCGTTTGATATATCCTTCGTATTTGATGCTCGTTTCCAACTGTTCCTGCACCACAAGAGGGAGTTCAGCCAAGCTCGGTATCAATTCAGACAATTTTTGCATGGTAATCTCTGGCCTTCGCAGCAACTGCTCGAGACTGAGACCATTTTTCAATTCCTGCAAACCAAGGGATGCGATCATCTCTTTATCCCCCGGCGACAGTCGAGTCTCCTTTAAAATCAACTGGCCCTGCTCAGAGTATTTCATTTTCTGCTGGTAACGTTGCCAACGCTCCTCAGAAATTAATCCAATTCCATAACCAAGCTCGGTCAGTCTTTGATCTGCATTGTCTTCCCTCAACAGTAGGCGATATTCTGCTCGAGAAGTAAACATGCGATAGGGTTCCTTGGTACCCAGGTTAACTAAATCATCTATAAGAACGCCTACATATCCCTGGTCCCGCCCGATCACCACCGGTTCCTGACCTTTGACCATCAGTGCCGCATTGACCCCTGCAATCAATCCCTGAGCGGCAGCCTCTTCATAACCCGAGGTCCCATTGATCTGTCCGGCATGAAATAACCCCTCTACCCTTTTCGTTTCTAGTGAGGGTTTCAATTGGATGGGATCGATAAAGTCGTACTCAATAGCATACCCCGGCCTCGTAATTTCAACCTGCTCTAGCCCCGGTATTGTACGCAAAAAGGCTAACTGAACATCTGGAGGCAGCGAGGTCGGTAGCCCATTAGGGTACATCTCTGAAGTGTCCAGACCCTCTGGCTCCAAAAACACCTGGTGGTATTCTTTCTCAGGGAACCGAACAACCTTATCCTCTATAGAAGGGCAATATCTTGGCCCTATTCCTTCAATAACACCACTATAGAGAGGAGAACGGTCGAGACCTGATCGAATAATTTCATGGGTTTCAGGGTTTGTACCGGTTATATAGCAACATACCTGTGCTCCGGTTATTTCTTTAGTCTCGAAAGAAAATGGCTGAGGCGGAGAATCCCCAGGTTGGGGTTCTACCTTAGAAAAATCCACCGTATTACCATCGATGCGGGGAGGCGTACCTGTCTTTAAACGTCCGACTGTAAAGCCGAGACTTTTTAAATGATCGGACAGCCCCTCTGAAGGTGGTTCTCCCGCACGCCCTCCCGGATAGTTTTCAAGACCCACATGAATCAGGCCGCGCATAAAGGTGCCGGTAGTTATGACTACCGTCTTCCCTTTAAATTCAAGCCCCTCCCTGGTTTTTACCCCGGCAAGACGGCCATCATTCATTAACAAACCGACCACCGCTCCCTGTTTAAGGTCTATTAGCGGCTGATCTTCAATATAATTTTTCATCCAGGCCTGATAGCGGTGCCTATCTGCCTGTGCTCTGGATGCACGAACAGCCGGGCCTTTTTTGGTATTCAGGATACGAAACTGTATTCCTGTGGCATCGATACATTTAGCCATCGCGCCACCTAAAGCATCTATTTCCTTTACCAAGTGACCCTTAGCCAAGCCTCCTATAGCCGGATTGCAGGACATTTGGGCAACCGCATCGAGACTCAAATTCAGCAACAAGGTTCTACAACCCATGCGAGCCGCCGCAAGCGCCGCTTCACACCCTGCATGCCCTGCCCCTACCACCACTACATCATACTTCTTACCATAACTATACATAGCTACCTAAGGAGCCTTATCCGCTCCCTCCGCGAATGTTTCACGTGGAACACTTCTATTTGCCAATACAGAAGCGTGTAAATATCTTTTCAAGAATATCCTCAGGGGCCGTTTCGCCGGTAATCTCCCCCAGAGCATGTAGTGCTTCACTCAACTCAAGAGCACCAAACTCTGAGGGATGATCCGCATCGAGACTTAACCTGAAACGCTCTAGAGCATTTCGAGCCAACAGCAAGGACTCACGGTGACGACGATCTGAAAGGAGCGAGGTTTCTCTGCCTTCGCTGCCAGTGCTTCTCGAGAAGAAATTTACAATACCATCCAGTAACAGATCAATTCCAGATGCACTGCGTGCACTAATAGACAAGGCGGGAAGGGAGGTGAATTCTGCTGGAAGCTGGCAGGACCCCAAATCCTCTTTATTCAGAACCAACAGGGTTCGCTCCGGATCGCAAGATTGTAGAGCCTTACAGTCGTCTTCATCGAGGGTCTGACTGCCATCGACTACCAACAAAACCAAATCGACGCCGGCCACCTTGGCCTGGGCCCGCTGCACCCCCTGGACCTCTACTGGGTCATGTGTCTGCCTTACCCCTGCTGTATCGATAAGCCGCAGAGGCATCCCCCTAAGAAGGAGGCTCTCCTCCACCGTATCTCTGGTCGTTCCGGGAATATCGGAAACAATTGTTCGAGCCTCACCCAGCAATGAATTCATTAATGAACTCTTCCCAACATTTGGCTTACCAAAGATAAGGATGGATAGCCCATCGCGAAGAATGCGGCCAGACTCAAAGGAATCAAGAAGAGCTGCCATTTGCCCCTCTAGGAGGCTGGAGGTTTCGATGAGACGTTGCCGATCAGCAAGGGGCAACTCTTCCTCGGGAAAATCGATGCCTGCTTCCACTTCGGCAAGCAGATCGCTTATGCCATCCCGAAAGCGAAATATCTCTCGAGATAGACGCCCCTCCATCTGCCCAAGGGCCACGCGGCAAGCAGCCTCTGAACGGGAACGAATTACGTCGATGACCGCCTCTGCACGAGTCAGGTCGATTCGGCCATTAAGAAATGCCCGGAGAGTGAATTCCCCAGGCCGAGCCAAACGGGCGCCGGCATCTACTAACAAATCGACGATTCGACGTAGTACAACGCTGACTCCATGACAGTGTACCTCGACCACATCCTCCCTGGTGTAAGACCGGGGAGCTCGCATGATGACCGCCATCACTTCATCAATCAACTCACCGTCTGAGTGGCGAAAATGGCCGTAATAAAGGCGATGAGAGGTCAACTGGGGGTCACAGCCTGCTGAATCAAAATATTGATTGAGCAACCTTTCAGCGCTTGCACCGGATACCCGCACAATACCAATTCCCCCTTCCCCGGGAGCAGTGGCAATTGCGACAATAGTATCCTGACTATCGATAATCACTTTTAAAAACACCTAAAAGTAAGGGAGGCAGCAGATGCTCCCTCCCAAAAAAAATCTACCCTAGACTGCAAATTCTACTCTGATGAATATCAGCTGACAACCACTTTAGGCTCGCGGTTAACTTGCCATTGCTGAAGTATAGTTAATATATTGTTGACCATCCAGTAAAGAACCAATCCAGAGGGGAAATTGAGAAACATAAAAGTAAAAATAATCGGCATAAACATAAAGATTTTAGCCTGAGCGGGGTCCATAGTACTCGGGCTCATCTTCTGTTGGAAAAACATGGTTACCCCCATAATAATAGGGGTGATGTAATAGGGATCTTTAACAGAAAGATCCTGAAGCCAGAAAGCAAAGGGCGCGTGACGCAGGGCAATAGTACCGAGAAGCACCTTGTACAGAGCAAAAAAGACCGGAATCTGCACAAACATGGGTAGACAGCCCCCCATGGGATTGACCCGCTTAGTCTTGTAGAGCCCCATAATCTCTTTATTAAGTTGTTCCTTGTTGTTTTTAAACTTCTCCCGCAACTTCTGCATGTCTGGCTGCAAGGTCTGCATTGCCTTCATGGATTTATAGCTCTTTTGAGTCAAGGGCCAAAAGAGCAGCTTGATAATACAGGTGAGCAGAATAATAGCTACTCCCCAATTACCAACATAACTATAAAAGAACTTCAATACAGTTAGAAGCGGTCGGGCAATAATCCCAAAAAATCCGAAATCAATAGCCTTATCAAGTTGATGACCCGATGCCTCAAGTATCTCCAGGTCGCGGGGGCCGAAAAAACACAGGTAATCAGCGCTAACAGATTGACCCGCAGCCAAAACCGCATACGGGGTCTCTATGCTATTTTGAATTAAATCCCCATTTTTTTCGATACGGAATTTTTCCCCGGCATCAGCCAGAGCAACTATGGCCGACATAAAATATTTATGCTCAAAGCCAGTCCAGACTGACCCCTTGCCATATACAGGTTCCTCTTCGTCAAGATCCTCTACATCATGGGTATGAACCTTTTCACCATCATAGACAGCTGGCCCAACGAAAGAATAGCGTGATCCCTTCATCGACTCGTCCCATGGCTGGACGAGAATTAAACTCGTCGCACCGCGAACAGACTGGGATCCAAGATTGGTCACTCTCACCTGTAGATCAAAATCGAAAGAATCACCCCTTAACTTGTAGATCTTTTCTACTTTAAGACCACGAGGGGATATCGCGCTAAAAACGATTTCCTTCTCCTCTCCGGCCTCCAATTCAATTTGCTCTTCCCCGACAGAAACTGCATAAAAGCCTTCTGCTGCAATATCAAATTCCCCAAGCCCCTCTGTACGCAAAGCAGCCTGCTGCAAGGCCCCAGCATCAACTAAAGAAACCGGCGGAGAGTCCGGCGCTGTTGTTTGTAGATAACCGGGCAATTGCAAAGACTTCAAACGCCCGCCCACCGAGCTGAAAACAGCCTCATAGCGCCCTGTATTAACAATTATTTGTTGTTCCTGCTGAGGAACCAAAATGGTTTGGCCCACCGAAGTAGTTTCAGCAGTAAGGGTTGTAGAAACAGCTGGGTTTTCAATAACCGAAACTGGCTGGGAATCAACAACTCCCTGCTGTTCCGGTGGGACCGAAGGAGTGGGAAATAGGAAGTTGACTCCCACCCAAACCGCCAGCATAAGGACAAAGGCAATCAGAATATTCTTATTTTCCATTTGAGAAATCTCCGTTTGTCAGCTGGCGATTGCAGCAGATAATTAAACAGGGTCGTAGCCGCCTGGATGGAAAGGGTGACAACGTCCGAGGCGGAAAGCGGTCATCAATAAGCCCCGCGCAACTCCGTTTTTGACTACCGCCTCATAGGCATAAATGGAACAACTGGGATAAAATCGACAGGAAGGTGCCTTAAGAGGTGAAATAAATAGCTGATAGAAAGTCAATAGAGCGAGTACCGCTTTTTGCAGCATGACAGGATCGCCTTTTTTATTTTTCTACCAAAAATTTTAATTCCTCGCAGATCCGAGCATAACTAATCTCCGCTGCGCCTTTCTTGGCAATAATGGATATGTCAATACCAACCGGCAACCTATTGATATGGTTGCGAAAAAATTCTCTAACTAGGCGCTTGACTCGATTGCGCTGAACAGCCCCACCAACCTTGCGACTAACGGTAAGTCCAAGACGAGTGAGGCTGTTCGATCGATGTAAAACTACAACGATAAAGTTGGGTGTGTGCCGACGTTTCCCACCTTGGCGCACCAGCTGAAAGTCACTGGACTTTCTTAGGTGGCGTTCTTTAGGGAAGGAATAAAGGCCGGTACCCATATCGAATCTATTTAATTGGAATAGTTACGACCAACTTAGTACGGCCACGAGCCCTACGACGACGAATAACGGAACGACCATTTTTGCTCTGCATCCGGGCACGGAAGCCGTGGGTTCTCTTTCTACGGATTCTGCTGGGCTGATAAGTTCTCTTGGACATTTGTATCTCCTCTGTAGCTTATTTTTATCCTAAGGAAACGGAAACAAGGAAATTTAACGAATCGCATTATTAACCACGTTCGAATTTTTTTGTCAAGAGGTAAACATAAAGACCTAATTTCAACTGAGTTACAAGGAGGGTATTCTTTTTTGTATTATTCCTTGAATTCGGGCCAGGCCCCTGGTGAGAATTTATTTTTCAATAGTGAAGCCTGCTTGTTAACAGGCTACTACTTCTTATAGTCTTTTCTTTTAAAAATAGTAGATAGTAGTAGATGCCTGTTAATTTGTTGATATCCGGTCAAAACCTTAAAAAACCAGCTATTTAGGCTGTGATCGAAAAATGTTATAAGCTGTGTCGAAAAAAGCAGTTTTTGTGGAAAAGTCCATGGGGGACAGATTTGCCGCAGTTGTCCACTTTTTCGTCCACACCTTTTAGTGGTTTTTGAGACGGTCAATTCCTGTATTCAGGGAAATGATTAAAGCTCGGAGTTAAAAAAGATTCTCCATATTTAATAGTAGAGTGGTGCTTGTCGCTAAAACGATAACCGATCTCCGGATAGGAGAAGGAGGTCACTTGTCTGGAAATATCTATGGTAAGCGGTCACGGCAGAACTAGTTTCCGTCCGGAAACGGCTCTTTTGATTCATTCTATCCTTGGTCCTTCGCTCATGGGGCAGCACAGAGACTGTCAAATTTTTCAATCATGAAAATTTTTGTGACGTACAGGTGTATGTCTCCGCGCAAGCCATTGATTTCCTTGCCACGACAAAAACCCCCTCGTTTTAGACTCGGAAACCTGCTCGGTGTTCATCCAGAATTTCAGGATGAACACTAACTAGGTGTAAGCTTTCTCCTACCAAAAATTTCTTGCAAAAGAGGGGGGCCTTTGGTAGCTTGAATCTCTTATTTCCCCATAGGACAATAGCGGAAATAAGCCATCGCATCTCAGCAACAATAATTATCCACACCTGTGTATATAGTTGTGGATTAATTATATAATCCGTCCTGTTATTTTCACTCTTTTATGTAGTCTGAATCAGCCTATGAACGGACTTTGGGAAAAAACCCTAAATCAGTTAGAGAAAACCCTCACACCACAACATTTTGCTACTTGGATCCAACCTATCAAGTTTGCCGGGGTAGAGGAGGATAAAGTTCTACTGGAAGTCCCTAACCGTTTTGTTCTTGATTGGGTACGGGACCACTATGTGTCCATTATTAAAGAAATAATTTCAAAACTTGCGGATACCCCTTATCGCGTTGTTCTGAAGGTTTCCACAGCGCCGGCCACAAAATCAACAGCACAATCTGTAGCCTCACCAACAAAGCCTTCTCCGCCACCAGCGCCAGCGAAACCTCCTGTTCGCACCGCGAATAACGGATTTAACCTCAATCCCAAATACACCTTTGAAGAATTTGTTCTCGGTTCCTCTAACCAATTTGCTTGTGCGGCCGCTATGGCCGTTGCTAATAATCCTGCTACCACCTATAACCCACTCTTTATTTACGGCGGAGTCGGTCTCGGCAAGACACATCTTGTAACAGCCATCGGTAACTCTATTTTAAAAAACAATCCCGAGATGAAAGTATGTTATTACACCTCGGAAAAGTTCATGAATGAGCTAATAAATTCGCTTCGCTACGCCAAAATGGATGAATTCCGCAACAAATTTCGCTCAATGGATGTCCTGCTCATCGACGACGTTCAGTTCATTGCGGGCAAGGAACGAACCCAAGAAGAGTTTTTTCACACATTCAACGCTCTATACGATTCCCATAAGCAGATTGTAGTCACCTCCGACAAGTTTCCAAAAGAAATACCAGGTCTTGAAGAACGTCTACGGTCCCGATTTGAATGGGGTCTGATAGCCGACATTCAAGCGCCAGACATGGAAACTAAGCACGCAATCTTAACGATGAAAGCTGAAGCTAACGGAATTGGCTTACCTGAAGAAGTGGCTTACTTTTTAGCTAACTCTATCAGCAGCAACGTCCGTGAACTGGAGGGGTACTTGGTACGCATTGGTGCCTACGCTAGCCTTACGGCCACACCCGTTACCCTTGAGATGGCTCAGGAAGTATTAAAAGATATACTCATCGAAAAAAAACGCGAACTTAGCGTTGAGGAAATTCAGAAGCGGGTGGCTCATCATTATGGAATAAAGGTAGCCGAAATTAAATCATCCAAAAGGATGAAAGCCCTGGTTCTGCCACGGCAGATTGCCATGTATCTCTCTCGGCAATTGACGTCCTTTTCCTATCCTGAGATAGGTGATCGATTTGGCGGCAAAGATCACTCTACTATTATTCATGCTATTAAAAAGATTGAAAAACTAATGGAAGAAGATTTTCAACTCCGAGCTGTAATAAATTCTCTTAAAAAGGAATTGACAGTCTAAAGAGAAACAAAAGGTGTGGATGAAAACGTTGATAACTATAGGGAATTTATCCCTCACGTACTTTTCCACAAAATAGGCTCATTTCGACACAGCCTAAACCCTTTTTTCCTCACAGGCTATAACGCTAGTTTTTAAAGCTTTTTATCGGATACCAACAAATCAACAGGCATCTATTACTACTACTGATTTTTAAAAGAAAAGATTATAAGAAACAGTAGGCTGTTAACAGGAGGCTATATGCGCTTCGCCATTGAAAAAGAAATTTTCATCAAGGGCCTGGCCCGGATTCAAGGGATCGTGGAAAAAAAGAATACTATCCCTATTCTGGCCAATGTTCTAATCGAGGCGGTCGATGGAGAGATTCAACTGACAGCTACCGATTTGGAAGTCGGAATGAAGGCCAGCTATCCGGCCACCGTTAGCTCCTCAGGAAAAATAACGGTTTCTGCAAAAAAACTTTACGAAATAATCAAAGAACTGCCTGAACAGGAAATCGATTTCAATGCCAAAGACAATTGTTGGATTGAAATTCGCTGCGGTAAAGCTTTTTTCAACATTGTCGGTCTGTCGGCGGAAGAATTTCCATATTTCCCTCATTTCCAAAAAGAACAGTTCGTCAGCGTGGACGGCCCTCTGCTTAAGGAAATGATCGACAAAACCTTTTTCTCCATTTCTACTGACGAGAGTAAATACAATCTCAACGGTATCTACTTTCGCCCTGTGGAAAAAGATGGAATGCAATTGCTGCGTCTGGTAGCGACGGATGGCCATCGTCTCTCGCTCATTCAAAAACCCCTCGATGTCAGCCATATCGAGCAGTTGGCTAAAGGAGTCATCTTTCCTCGTAAAGGGATTTTTGAATTAAAAAAGATGGCTGAAGAGAGTGATGGCGAATTGCTCATCGGATTTTTCGATAACAATGCTGTCATTCAGAAAAACCAGACTGTGGTTGTTATGCGCCTGGTTGACGGAGAGTTTCCTGATTACAATCGGGTTATTCCACAAAACAACGATTTAAAAGCTATTATCCCTCGTGATTCCTTTTTGCATGCCCTGCGACGCATGTCGATTCTTTCTAGCGAAAAGTCGAAAGGGGTCAAGATCGAAATTAAAGAAAATATTCTTGAGATGTCCTCGTCCAATCCTGAATTTGGCGATGCGCGAGAAGATATCGAAATAGAATACCAAGGAGATGAAATAAGTGTTGGCTTCAACGCTCGCTATCTCATAGATATTCTCAATGCACAGACTGAAGAAAAAATTTGTCTTTCTTTGCGGGATAAACTCTCCCCCGGGTTGATCACTCCCTGTGAAAATCAGGAATACCTCGCTGTGATCATGCCCATGAGGCTCTAAAATGTTTAAGGAGCAGGGAAAATATCTCTGTAAATAGTTGTTCCATGTATCTCCGTCGTTTGGTATTGCATAATTTTCGCAATCTGGAACATGTCGAAGTCCTCCCTGATCAACGGTTTAACGTTTTATGGGGAGCCAATGCCCAGGGAAAAACCAATATTCTTGAGGGAATCTATCTCCTTGGCCATCTGAAGAGCTTTCGCGGTGCATCCGGGAGTGAAATGATTCGCCGGCAGGAGACAGCTGGAAGGCTGTTCGGCGAGGTCATGTGCGGTGGGGTATTGACCACCATTGAACTGACCTTTAAAGGACAACAGAAAAGTGCTCGTATTAATGGTAAACCGGTTTCTAACAGCTCAGAATTTCTAGGATTATTTCCAACTATTCTGTTTTCCCCTGAAGAGGTAGGATTGGCCAGAGGTTATCCGGCTGGTCGCCGGGCCTTGCTCGATAGAGCGGCTTTTCAGGCTGATCCCTCTTTTTTAGAAAGAGCTCGCTCCTATCAACGCTGTTTGCAACAGCGCAATCAACTGCTTAAGGAGGGCTGCGATACATCTCAGTTGTCTCCTTGGAACGAAAACCTTATACTGACCGGCGCTCGTCTTCGTTTGGACAGAATCGGTTATTTGCAGCGCCTGGTACCGCAGTTGCAGGATATATATCGACAGATAACCGCCGGTAAGGAAGAAGCAGACCTGCACTATCCGACTCCTGCGGGTACCGAAGAAGAGTTGCGAGAAGGGTTTCGAAGAGAACTGGAACAGGTAGCAGGGCAAGAAAAGCGTCTCGGACGTACTCTGGTTGGCCCTCATCGGGATGATCCATATTTTCTTGTGGGAGGGCACTCCCTGCGTCAGTATGGATCTCAGGGACAACAACGATCATTTATGCTGGCTTTTAAAACGGCCCAGATCATCGATCTCGAGACAATAATTGGCCATCAGCCGGTCTTGCTGCTGGATGATATGACCGGCGAACTTGATCGCCAGCGGCAGGAATTCTTTTTTCAGTTTTTACGTAGCCGACAGGGACAAGTTTTTATCACCGCCACCGAACTACAGGCATTGTGCAACAAGGGGTTCGACGACGTCAGGTCCTTTCGTGTCAGCGAAGGAAATCTGAAGGATGTCGCTTGTCAATAAGCATGAGGAATTTATGACGCAAATGGAAAACAAAGAATACGGTGCTGAGAGCATCAAGGTTCTTGAAGGATTGTCCGCAGTTCGTAAGAGGCCGGCCATGTATATTGGTTCGACCGGTCCCCAGGGTCTGCACCATCTGGTCTATGAAGTGGTGGATAACTCCATTGATGAAAGTCTGGCCGGACACTGTGACGAAGTCGCGGTAACTATTCATATTGATGGTTCGGTCACGGTGGAAGACAACGGTCGTGGTATTCCGGTCGATATGCATCCTACGCAGAAAAAGTCGGCGGCCGAGGTCGTTATGACCGTACTGCATGCCGGTGGCAAGTTCGACAGCGATTCCTACAAGGTCTCTGGCGGTTTGCACGGGGTCGGCATTTCCGTCGTCAATGCCTTATCTGAAAAACTAGAGTTGGAAATTCGTCGTAACGGCCGCAAGTATCGTCAAACCTATCGTCGCGGGGTACCTCAAGAATCGTTGCTGGAAGAGGGGGAAACCGCCAAGCGCGGCACCAAGATAACCTTCTGGCCTGATGGCGAAATCTTCGAGACTACTGAGTTTTCCTTTGAGGTGTTATCTCGTCGATTGCGAGAATTGGCTTTTCTAAACGGCGGAGTCAAAATTCGTATCTCCGACGAACGTAGCGAAAAAGAGCATTTATTCCTTTACGAAGGGGGCATCGTCTCTTTTGTTGAATATCTGAATCGAGCCAAGACTCCCCTTCATCCCGAGCCTATCTTTATCAAAGGCGAGCGGGGAGGGGTGGATATCGAGATAGCCATCCAATACAACGATGGCTATGACGAAAAGCTCTTCACCTTCGCCAATAATATAAATACCCACGAAGGGGGCACCCACCTGTTCGGTTTCAAGGCGGGCCTGACTCGGACCATGAACAGTTACGCCACCGCCAATAATCTGCTCAAGAATGTCAAGGCTTCGGTCTCTGGCGATGATTTGCGCGAGGGC
>MAXR01000065.1:18744-18927 GCA_001751155.1 Desulfuromonadales bacterium C00003068
GTTCGAGGGCCAGACCAAGACCAAACTCGGCAATTCGGAAATAAAGGGTTATGTCGAGTCGATGGTCAACGAAAAACTGGCCGTCTATCTTGAGGAAAATCCTCAGGTGGCCCGCAAAATCCTGGAAAAGGGTATCGAGGCAGCCCGGGCTCGAGAGGCAGCCCGTAAGGCCCGCGATCTGAC
>MAXR01000066.1 GCA_001751155.1 Desulfuromonadales bacterium C00003068
ACGATACAACAACGTCACTCATGCTTATCCTTATCCCATCCCCTTTATCTCAACGGAGATGGTTATCTTATATTTATTACAACTTTTCATTTTGCAATGTTTCTTCTCTTTCGTCAACAGTCGCAATTTCTTTGTCTGTGACGATAAACGAAAAAAGCACCAAAAAGAAAAGTCCTTGTCACCCTCCATGAAGGGTGACAAGGACTCTAAAATCAATCAAGTTTCATCGAGGTTGCCCTCGAAAAACAGATAGAGATTATTCCTCTTCGAGCGTTTGACCAAGTGCCTCTTTACGTGACAACTTGATTTTACCCTGACGATCAACACCGATACACTTAACAAGAACCTTATCGCCCTCGTTGAGGATATCCGTTACGTTGGATACGCGCTCTTTAGCCAGCTCACTCACGTGAACAAGACCATCAGTACCTGAGAAGATCTCAACAAATGCGCCGAAATCCATAATCTTTTTAACGGTACCGTTATAAAGTTTACCAACCTCTGGAGACTGAGTAAGTTCTTTGATCATACGTGCAGCTTCTGCTGCCGCAGCACCATCACTAGATGAAATATTGATACGACCATCATCCTCGATGTCAATGCCACAACCTGTTGCTTCGATAATACCGCGAACGGTTTTACCACCGGCACCGATAACAGTACGAACTTGGTCAGGCTTAACATGAACAGTTGTGATACGCGGTGCGTATGGAGAAAGGTCATCGCGAGTTGAATCGATCGCTTTAGCCATCTCACCAAGGATATGCAAACGACCCTCTTTAGCTTGCGCCAGAGCGTGCTGCATGATGTCGCGTGTGACGCCATCAATTTTAATATCCATTTGCAGGGCAGCAACACCATTGCTAGTACCAGTAACTTTAAAATCCATATCGCCAAGATGATCTTCATCACCAAGGATGTCAGAAAGGATGGCAATATCATCACCCTCTTTGATCAGACCCATTGCAATACCAGCAACAGCATCCTTAACTGGAACACCTGCATCCATCAATGCCATTGAAGCACCACAAACCGATGCCATAGACGATGAACCGTTGGACTCAAGTACTTCGGAAACCAAACGCAGTGTGTATGGGAAGTCATCAAATTCAGGCATGATTTTAGACGCTGAACGCTCAGCAAGCATACCGTGACCAATCTCACGACGACCTGGGAACAAACGCATGCTGGTTTCACCAACACAGAATGGAGGGAAGTTGTAATGTAACATAAACTTCTTGAACGCCATCCCTTGGATATTATCCATCCGTTGATCATCACTCGCAGTACCGAGTGTTGTTGTTACCAAGGCCTGTGTTTCACCACGGGTAAAGAGTGCACTACCGTGAGCACGTGGCAACAAACCCACTTCACAGCTAATAGGACGAACTGTGTTCATCTCACGGCCATCAATACGGATACGATCCTTAGTAACCATTTGACGAACAACTTTTTTCTCTACGCTGCCCATAATTGCTGAGATCTCGTCAGAACGACCTTCATAGGCCTCAGCGAGTTGCTCTTGAACATCATTGCGAATCTCTTTAAGAGCGGCATAACGCTCCTGCTTGGCACGAATAACAACCGCCTTCAGGACACGATCTTTGACTAAATCGACAATTTTTGCTTCAAGATCAGCATCAACCTCAGCGACAACAAACTCACGCTTAACTGTACCAACAAGCTCAGCAAGTTTGGTCTGCATCTCGATCAAAGGTTGAAGCGCATTGTGGCCGAAGAATATGGCCTCAAGCATCTCATCTTCACTGATCAAGTCTGCTTCACCCTCAACCATCATTACTGCATCTTTAGAACCAGCAACGATAATATCGATGTCACTTAACTCCTGCTGCTCAAGAGTTGGGTTGGCAATGAATGCCCCCTCAACGCGACCAACACGAACACCAGAGATTGGGCCACAAAATGGGATATCAGAAATTGTCACAGCAGCAGAAGCTGCGAGAATCGCCAAGGTATCAGGATCGTTAACACAATCAGCTGAAACAACCTGTGGAATAATTTGAGTTTCAAAAAGGTATCCTTTAGGAAACAATGGACGCATTGGACGGTCGATAAGACGACAGATTAAAGTCTCACGCTCTGTTGAACCACGCTCACGACGGAAGAAAGACCCAGGGATCTTACCACTGGCATAGAATTTCTCTTGGTAGTTGACTGTGAGTGGGAAGAAATCTTGTCCTGGACGGATGCTATGTCCTGATACTACAGTACAAAGTACTTTTGTTTCGCCATACGTTACAACAACAGCACCATCAGCTTGACGGGCCATTTTACCTGTTTCGATTGTTAAAGGTTGACCATTAAATTCAACCTCAACTTTTTGATAAGCCATTTAAAGCTCTCCTCTTGGTTGCACTTCTAAATGAAATGCCCTTGTTACGATTATTTTGTCCAAAAAATTTAAACAAAAAAAAAGGCTACAGGAGGTTGGCCTGCAAGAACAACCGACCCCTCGTTGATCAGGTTAGGTATTCTCCCCGGACATCCTCCTAAGCCACCTTAAATCAAAAAGCAGCAACTCTTGAAAAAGAGCTGCTGCCATTTGCTAACGACGAATTCCCAACCGTGAGATAATTGAACGGTAACGCTCAATATCAGTTTTGATAAGATAGTCGAGTAAGCGACGACGCTTACCAACAATCTTCAACAAACCGCGACGGGAATGATGATCTTTTTTATGGCTACGGAAGTGATCTGTTAGATACGTAATACGCTCAGTCAAAAGGGCAATTTGCACCTCTGAAGAACCAGTATCGCCATCTTTGCCTTGAAATTCTTTGATAATCTCTTGTTTTTTTTCTGTAGCAAGCACTTGTGCTATCTCCTTTTGAACTCATCTAAAAACGAAGTTCAGTTTTCTGGTTTAGATTATTAAATACTGTCAGTTCTTAACACATCTAAACAGCCCTGTAAAGATCAAAGAGCAGTCTAGATCCCGCTAGGAAATACTTTCAGCAACTTAAAATCGCCTCGTGATTCTAACTCATGTTCAGGATCATAGCTAGCAATAGCCATTAATTTTTCACCATCCATCAACACAACTTGCTGTTGCGCCTGAAGATCAACAGCGCTACTCAAATCTTCAATACGTGGAGGGATCCCCTCACGCAACCGATTTCGACCACTGACTGCAACCTGAACTGCCTCGAAGCCACTTAATGCTGCACTCGGGGATAACAACTCAAAATCACCTTGAATGATCGAATCCAAAGATAGCGCCATTGACTCATCAAAGGGGCCACTACGAACACGACGTAAACTAGTCATGCAAGCACCACAACCGAGTTCCTGGCCTATGTCATGGCACAAAGTTCTAATATAAGTTCCCTTTGTACAATCTACATAGATGGTAACTTCAACACCATCGATTGATTCAACATCCAAGCGTGTTATCGTAATCTTACGCTTTTGCCGTTCAACTTCTATACCTTGACGAGCTAATCGATAAAGGGGAACGCCATTTTGCTTCAACGCTGAAAACATCGGCGGAACTTGTTCGATCTCACCAATATAGTGGGAGCAGACTTCACGAATCTGTTCAGCAGTGATCTGATCTGCTGGCTGCTCACTGACCACTTGACCTGTTATATCTTGTGAATCGGTCACACGACCAAGACGAAAAGTAGCCCGATAGCCCTTATCGGTCGCAACAAGATATTCAATCAACCGTGTACAACTGCCAACACCAATCAACAGAAGTCCAGTAGCCAACGGATCCAACGTACCCGCATGACCAACGCGTTTCACATCACAGGCACGACGAACTTTTTGCACAACGGTATGCGACGTTATCCCCTGTGGCTTATCGATGATTAATAGACCATTCATCGTCTCTATACCATCTCAGATAATAACTGATCGATGCGCTTAAAAGTATCCTGCATCACATCATTAATACAACCAGCTAGTTCAGCACCAGCAGCATTGTGGTGGCCACCGCCACCGAGTTCTCGTGCCAAGGCACCGACATCAATGGTCCCTTTTGAGCGCATGCCAAGCTTAAATGATGTCGAAGTGATTTCGCGGAAAAACAACGCAACCTCAACTCCATTAATGGAGCGGGGGTAATTAACAAAGCTATCGGCAAATTCAGCACCAACACCAACTTGATCTAACATCTGTTGGCTGACATACAGGGCGGCGCAGCGACCACATGGGGACACCTGAAGTGTGTTCAAAGCTAAACCAAGTAGCTGCAAACGCTCCACTTCTTGACTCTCATATAAACCACCCGCCACATGCCACGGATCTACACCCGCATCGACCATTTCACCGGCAATAGCAAACGACTCACCGTTAGCACTTGAATAACGAAATGACCCCGTATCGGACAAAATAGCCGTGTAAATACAGGTTGCAACATCCTTTGAAAAAGGATGGCCTAATTCTTTAATCACTCGATACAGAATCGCAGCGGTTGCACTGGCAGCCGTATCAAGATAATAAATGTCACCAAAGTCTTCTGAAAAAGGATGGTGATCAACATTAATCAACACTTTACACATTGGCCGTACATCTAATTGAGCACGACGAAGTTCACCAACATCCAACACAAAAATAACGTCGAAAGTACGACCCGTTTCAATGGTAGTGACAACACTCTCGGAACCCGGAAGAAAATTAAATTTATCGGGAACACCATCAATATTAAATGCGGTTGCCTCTTTGCCCATCTCGTTCAAAGCATTAACCAGCGCAAGAGTTGAACCTAACGCATCACCGTCAGGGCCTTCATGAGCTAAGACGAGAAAGGTCTGGCCGTCTTGAATCGCTTCAACTGTTTTACTCAGCATTGTCGCCAGTCTCAATTTTACGAATAATTGATTCAATGTGATTACCGTAGGCAATCGATTTATCAAATTTAAATAACAACTCAGGGACATGGCGCAACTTTATCCGCTTACCAAGCTCACGACGTAGATAAGCACTGGCACTCTCAAGCCCCTTTTGTGTTTCCTCGCTGTCTGACTCTTCACCCATAACAGTAAAATAAACTCGAGCCATACGTAGATCAGAGGTCACATCAACCGACATAATGGTAACAAAACCAACACGAGGATCACGTAAACCACGCAGAATAATATCGGAAAGTTCCTTCTGGATTAATTCACCAACTCGTACTGAACGTTGACCTGCCACGATTATATCCTCTTCAATAAATGTGTCAAAATTTATAAATTGATTCAATTAATATAAACTTGAACTAAAACTGCCAGTGATGCCGATTACACGGCTCCACTGGCAGAAAAATATTTTAATACTAACTTATAGTTCAGTTTTAAACTCTTCCATTTCGTAGGCTTCAATCACATCACCCACTTTAATGTCATTGTATTTTTCAAGACCAATACCGCACTCGTAACCTGTTGCAACTTCTTTCGCATCATCCTTGAAACGCTTAAGGGAATTAAGAATACCTTCCCAAACCACGATACTATCGCGGACCAAACGAACCTTCGCATTGCGAGTAACCTTGCCATCAAGCACCATACAACCAGCGATGGTACCAACTTTTGACACACCAAATGTTTCACGAACCTCAACACGACCTAGATGTTTCTCACGCAAAGTCGGCGCAAGTAAACCCTCCATCGCATCGCGAATATCGTTAACCGCGTCGTAAATGATGCTGTAGAGGCGAATATCAACACCCTCTTTTTCAGCCAATTGCGCTGCTTTCGCTTCAGGACGAACACTAAAACCAATAACAATAGCATCCGATGCCGAAGCAAGCGAAATATCACTTTCAGTGATACCACCAACTCCCGTATGAACAACAGTCAGGCGACAATTTGCGGTGGTCAATTTACCCAGAGTGTCCTTCACGGCCTCAACAGAGCCCTGAACGTCAGCCTTAACAATAACTTTAAGCTCTTCGACGTTACCCTCTTGAATACGTGCATACAGTTGGTCTAATGACAAGCGACTTGTTTGCGCCAACTCAGCTTCACGAAGCTTATGTTGACGATGCATTGCAACCTCTTTAGCCGTCTTCTCATTCTCCAAAGCATGCAGATTATCACCCGCATCAGGAACACCTTGCAATCCAGTAACCTCAACAGGAACTGAAGGACCCGCTTCGGTCACTTTCATACCAAGATCATTGATCATGGTACGAACACGGCCGAAATGTAAACCAGCGACAATTGGATCACCAACACGCAACGTACCATCCTGAACAAGTACCGTAGCAACAGCACCACGACCTTTATCAAGACGTGCTTCAACGATAGTTCCTCGACCGCGTTTTGTTGGATCAGCTTTTAATTCTAGAACTTCTGCTTGCAACAAAACCATCTCTAACAGTTGATCTAGGTTGGTTTGTTGCTTGGCTGAGACCTCAACAAAGATTGTCTCACCACCCCATTTTTCGGGAACCATCTCAAACTCAGTCAGTTCTTGCATAACACGTTCAGTGTTAGCGCCTTCTTTATCTATTTTATTCACGGCGACGATGATTGGAACACCAGCGGCCTTAGAGTGACTAATCGCTTCCTTAGTCTGTGGCATAACACCATCATCAGCAGCCACAACAAGAATGACAAGGTCAGTGACTTTTGCACCACGTGAACGCATTGCAGTAAAAGCTTCATGACCAGGGGTATCGAGGAAGCAGATCGTTTTATCATTGATCTGAACATCGTATGCACCAATGTGTTGCGTAATTCCACCAGCTTCACCGTCAGCAATATTAGCTTTACGGATCGCATCCAACAAACTTGTCTTACCGTGGTCAACGTGACCCATGATCGTGACAACAGGAGGACGTTCTACAGCGTTAGTCGACTCTACGTCTTCATCAATTTGAATATCATCGGAACTTAAGATACTAATTTCGTCAAAGGCAACGTTTTCAACTTCATAATTGAAATCCGCAGCAAGGATCGCAGCACTCTCAAAATCGAGAGGATGGTTAATAGTAACCATCGAGCCTTGACTCATGAGTTCACGAATTAGTTCATTCGCCTTAACGCCCATCCGTTTCGCTAGCTCACCAACAGTGATCACATCGCTAATTCGAATCTTACGCTTAATCGCCTTAGGAATCGTAATTTCAGTCTTCTTGGCAACTTTAGGTTGTTTTTTACCACGGCGACCACGTCCACCACGATCGGGCTCAAATACTTCCATCCGATCACGACGACGACGTTGATTGCCATCACCAGCCGGTGCTGCACCAGCATAATCGCCACCCTTGGCACCCTTCTTTTTCTTACGATTGGCGCGCTGATCACGGCCCGCATCGCCAGCAGGAGCTTCAGGAGTCATTGGTGGCCGACCAGCAGATGGCCGTGCCGGAGCACCTGATCTTGTTGGAGCACCTGGTCGCGTTGGAGCACCCGGTCTCGTTGGAGCACCCGGTCGAGCTGGAGCACCTGGTCGTGCTGGAGCGCCTGGTCGTGCTGAACCTGGTTGTGGCTTACGAGTCTGTGGTTTACGACCTCGTGCGTTACCTTCGCCGCGTAACGCGGATTGGGGCAATTCAACGCGGCCTAAAATTTTAGCACCACCAGTTGTTGGTTTTGTTACATCTTTAGCTTCAGCAGCAGTGGAAACAATTGCAGCAACATTTCGCGTTGCCGCTTTACGTTTTGGTGCTGGCGGAGCAGGTGCTTCAGCAACAGCGTCCTTAACGACTTTAGCTTTTGATGTTTCTGCTTTTACCGGTTCAACCTCAGGAGCTTCCGCAACAACAGCAGATTCAGTTTCAACCTCCTTGGCAGGAACAACCTTATCGACCACTGGCTCAACTGCGGCTTCAACAACAGCAGGAGCATCGTCTACAGTCTCTTCGACCGTTGGCTGCACAACAGGAGCTACCTCTTCAACAACGGCTGGCTCTTCAATGGCAACAACCTCTTCCACGACTGGCTGAGGTGGTTCAACCTTACGCCGACGACGTATCAATCCCGTGTTTACACGTTCTTCGTCGAAGGATACTGGGGGGGTCTCGGTCGATGCCTTCATCTTATCCAATGAACGTACCGCCTCTTCATCAACAACACTCATATGACTTTTAGCCTCAATTCCTGCCTGCTGCAAACGTTCGAGCAGTTCTTTATTTTCAACGCCCATTTGCTGTGCCAGTTCGTATATTCTAATTTTCGCCATCAGAGTTCCCCCATTACATACGTATATCGTTGCAGCTCTTGATTTAATGTTTGCGCCAAAGGACTTTTCATCAAAGCCAACACACTTCGCTCTGATAAGCCTAACGCTTGCCCTATTGCCGCTTTATCAAAACACTCAACCAGTGGCACGTTTGCTCGTGTTGTTCGCTCACGTACTTTCGAACCAACACCTTGCGTAATATCATTCGCCATCAACACCCATGCAATATCACGAGGATTTTTAAGCGATGAAATAACTAACTGGCTTCCACTACTAACCAGACTAGCCTTACGTGCCATACCCATCAGATTCAATACTCGAGCCCTTACCTGCTCCTGCAAAGAACTGATCAGTTGTTCAACATCAACATTGAGTTGAGAATTTTTTAAAGACCGTGTAAACGCTTTGCGTTGCACAGCTTGTGTCATACATTTTTTATTCAAACAAGTATAGCTTCCGCGGCCAGGAAGTTTATGCTGATAATCAACCAGCAAACTGCCATCGGGTGCTGAAACATACCGAACAAGTGTCTCTTGCGCCTCTGTTGCGTGGCAAGCGATACAAGTCCTTAAGACCTTACGTGTTTCTTTTACCAAAGAGATTTACTCCACTTGATCCATTACGGATTATTCTTCGACAACATCATCTTCGACAACATCATCTTCGACAACATCATCTTCGACAACATCGACACTACTCTCTTCAAGAGCCTCAGTGACATCGCCTTCAACCGGTGCAGCATCTTCTGCTTCGTCACCATCAATGAGGTCTTCTTGCTCAATTTCAGCAGCCCGCGTCTCACTTTTAATATCGATTTTCCAACCGATCAAACGAGCAGCCAAACGTACATTTTGACCCTTCTTACCAATCGCTAAAGACAACTGGTCGTCAGGAACAACAATCTCCATCGCTTGTCCATCATTGTCAACATATACACGCGAAACATCTGCAGGTGCTAATGCTGAACAAGCAAAGCGAGCCATATCATGGCTCCAAGGGATAATGTCAATTTTTTCGCCGCGCAATTCTGAAACAACATTTTGTACACGTGAACCACGCATGCCAACACAAGCGCCTACTGGGTCGACATCAGGGTCATGCGAAACGACAGCAATCTTAGCACGACTACCGGGCTCACGAGAACAGGCAATGATCTCAACAATCCCCTCTGCAATCTCAGGAACTTCAGTTTTAAACAATTCAATCACCAAGCTTGGATGGGTACGCGACATGATAATCTGCGGCCCCTTCGGTGACATCTTAACTTCAGCAATATAAGCGCGAACACGATCAGACTGACGGTAATTCTCACGAGGAACCTGCTCGCGATGAGGAAGCAACGCTTCAGCGCGACCAAGATCAATAATCAGATCTCCACGCTCATAACGGCGAACAATACCGTTTACTAACTCACCAACACGATCCTTGAATTCTTTGTAAATTCCTTCGCGCTCTGCTTCGCGTACTTTTTGAATAATAACCTGTTTTGCAGTTTGCGCAGCAATACGACTAAAAGTACCAGAGTCCATCTTCATCCCGAGGGAGTCACCACACTCAACCTCAGCATCAATCTCTTGAGCTTCCCTGAGATCGATCTCTTTGTAAGAGTCTTGGACTTCGTCTACAACGGTAACAAACTCAAATAATTCAACTTCACCTTGATCATTGTTGTAATGAGCTTCAAGTTCGCGTGTATTGCGATACTTTTTATTTGCAGCGGAAAGAACAGCAGACTCCAACGCCTCAACTAACACAGAACGTTCGACGCTTTTATCTTTTACCACCTGATCAATAACGTGGTTGAGATTCGCAACCATTATAAATCTCCTATACTTTTTCTATTCCTGACCCATTCAGGCAACGGAAGTATCAACGAGGTAAGCAACCCACCTTGATACAGATTTTAGTTTTATTTTAAAACTGAGGTTCAATATTCACTTTATCAATATCGACCTGAGCAAGCCCTACACGGCCTTCGGGCTGATCCTGTTGATCAACAATAACCTTACCCTGTTCTAGGCCAATCAACTCACCAACAAATGTCTTGCGCAGATAACCTCGCCCATCGGGATCAAGTGCTACGAGTGTTTTCACTCGAACAACCTCCCCTTTAAAACGTTCAAAGTCTGCATCTTTTTTTATAATTCGGTCCATCCCGGGAGATGAAACCTCCAGCCGATACGCGACAGTGATCACTTCTTCAACATCAAGGACAGCACTCAGTTCACGACTAAATGCAGCACACTGGTCAAGATTAATACCACCGACCTTATCAAGATAAAAGCGCAACAACCACTCAGAACCAATTTGTTGATATTCAAGATCGACCAATTCAAGTTCCTGCTCATCTAAAATAGGATCAGCAATCAACATAACCTGCGCTATTGTTTGTTCAAATACCATTTACGAACCCTGTAAAAACAAAAAAAGTGAGCTAATAGCTCACTTCCCAAATGAATGAAAAGGTTTAAATCCCGCATTATTTAGCATGCTGGAATAAAAATAACAAGTAAAAAGTCTACAGCCAACACACAGAAACGGAGAACTAAAGATCACAGTCTCGCGAAGTTATCTGGCGTAACACGGCAAGCACTTCTGTGTGTGCCGTCTGCGGAAACATATCAATTGGCTGTATTGATTCCAGTTGATAACCACCATCAATCAATACAGTCAAATCACGCAACAATGTTTGCTGATCACACGAGACATAAACGATCGATCGCGGCGTCAACTTCAATAGCGGCATCAATGCTTCCTTAGCTCCAGCACGAGGCGGATCGAGAACAACAACATCAACCTCTTCCGACATTGACTCCATAAAGTTCTCAACACGACAGCTATGAAACATCACATTCTCACACCCCGCAGCGGCAGCGTTCTTTTCAGCTGAAGCAATAGAGGGTGCATAACCTTCCACGCCGATCACGTGCTTGGCCTGACGTGCAAGTGGCAAAGAAAAGTTTCCCATACCACAATACAGATCAAGGACCGTATCATCACCACAAAGCTGAGCTTCGTGCAACACCATTTCAACCAGGTGGCAATTCTGCTTTAAGTTGATTTGAGCAAACCCGCCAACTCCGTAGGTTAATGTGATCGCTGGCGTATCCACCTCAATCGACACACCAACCTCGCCGCGTATGTGCCGTAACA
>MAXR01000067.1:0-3555 GCA_001751155.1 Desulfuromonadales bacterium C00003068
AACACGCGAGCAATCTAAAGTCATTGAAGGCGGACATTGCTAGTAAGGAAGTGGCTATCCACCATTTAAAGAATCAGAGTCGGCAACGCAGGGATTTGGTAGCACGCCGACTCGGGGCAATCTATCGTACAGGCCAGATGCGTTTACTGCGGATCTTGTTTGCTAATCGTTCACCTGCTGACATTGCAGAAGATTACCATCTGTTCAAAAGGGTAGTGCAACATGATCGAAATTTACTGGCTTCCTTTCGCAAAGATCAATCGTCTCTTGCTCAAGATCTCAATTCCCTGGAAACCTTGCATGAGCAGCGGCAGCAGCAAATAAACCAGTTTAAAGCCAGTAGAGAAACGCTGCAGGCTGGTCGACGACTGAAAAATCGTTTATTGACCAAGCTCAAACGCCAACAAGGTGCCATGAGTGAGGAATTGACCACCCTCAAAGAGAAGAGTGCGCGTCTTGCGGCGCTGGTCAAAAGGCTTGAATCCGCCCCTGCCAGCAAGTATACTCAGGCCTCCGGTGATTTTTCCCAGCAAAAGGGGCGGTTGGCCTGGCCGGTAAAGGGACGTATTAAAGTCCCATTTGGTACTGGTCGCCTCGCGGGTCTCGGCACCCTGTACGACAGTCAGGGGGTCGAAATAGCGGTGTCCGACAACCAGTCCATTCATGCCATATGGAGTGGTACGGTTATCTATGCCAATGCCTTCCGTGGCTTTGGCAATATGATTATTGTTGATCATGGGGATAATTTTTACACGCTTTATGCCCAAGCCAGCAGTTTGAAAAAAAGTGTCGGCGATTCGGTCACTACTGGCGAATTGCTTGGCTATCCCGGTTATGAGGATGCCAAGAGTATCTACTTTGAAATCAGGCACCACGGTACCCCCCTTAACCCCCTGACTTGGCTCAAGCCTCGGAGTTAACAGATTCTACAGGAGTTCACCTAATGCAAAACAGTAAGCGACCGACAGCATTGGCTTTGATGTTAATGATGGTGTTGTTCGGCTGGTTGGCTACCAGCCGTGCCGATCGCGCTGCCACCGCCCAAGAGGTAGCCAGCTATCAGGAGCTACAACTCTTCACCGATGTCCTGTCGATTATTCGCAGGAGTTATGTGGAAGAAGTTGATATGAAAGAGTTGGTTTACGGGGCTATTAACGGCATGCTGGCCTCTCTCGATCCACACTCCTCGTTCATGCCCCCGGATGTATACAAAGAGTTGAAAATCGATACCAGTGGAGAATTCGGTGGTCTGGGGATAGAAATCACCATCCGCGACGGCATTCTGACCATCGTTTCACCGATTGAGGATACTCCCGCAGACCGTGTTGGTCTTCAGGCTGGCGATATGATTGTCAAGATAGAGGGCCGTTTCACCAAAGACATGTCTATCATGGAAGCCGTCAAGCTTATGCGGGGTCGCAAGGGCACCAAAATCAAGATTTCGGTGATGCGCGAATCCTTTGCTAAGCCAACGGAATTTGAGATAGTTCGAGAGATTATCAAGGTTAAAAGTGTTAAGTCCCGCACTCTTGAGGATAATTTCGGATATGTCCGAATCGCCCAGTTTCAGGAGCGTACTCAGGACGATCTCATCAATGCACTGTCTAAACTCAAAGAAGAAAATGATGGGCTTTTAAATGGGCTAGTGCTGGATCTGCGCAATAATCCTGGTGGATTGCTTGATCAGGCGGTGAAGGTGTCCGACACCTTCCTGGAACAGGGCTTGATTGTTTATACGGAAGGTCGAGAAGAAGGGAGCCAGATGCGCTTTTCAGCCCATGCTGCCGGCACAGAGTCGAATTACCCCATTGTGATACTGATCAACGGTGGTAGTGCCAGTGCTTCGGAAATCGTGGCCGGGGCTCTTCAGGATAACGACCGGGCTGTTATTCTCGGCACACAAAGCTTTGGTAAGGGTTCTGTGCAAACCATTATTCCGATGAATGACGATACCGGGCTGCGCTTAACCACCGCACGTTATTTTACCCCCAGCGGAACGTCAATTCAGGCAAAAGGGATTTCCCCCGACATCCTGGTTAAGCCTATGGAGATTAAAGAAGTCGTTGGGTCCGGAGCCTTTAGGGAAAAGGACCTGACAAACCACATTAACTCTCCAGAAGTGGAGAGCTCAGTGTCTTCTAAGGAAACGGGGCAGCTTAAATTTACACTTGATTCGAACAGCCGACAGGACTATCAGCTATTAAGGGCCCTTGATCTACTGAAAGGCTGGCAAATTCTCAAAGGACTGAACGGTAAAGCAGCCTGAGGGTATTTCTAATAACGGCTTGCATTCCAGGGGGATGTTTTCATCCCCCTGTTTTTATGGGTAAAAATGGCCAAGAAGAAAACAACAACTCGGAAAACAACAACTCGTAAGAAGTCGGCTAAGCGTGCAGCAAACAATCGATTCAGAGTACTGCTGGCTGCGTTATTCGTGACTGGTTTTCTGGTTCTGTGTCTAGTGGTGCTAGGACATCTACGACAAACCTGGCATTCAAGCCAGAGGCCTCTGCCGATACCTATTGTACAAGCACCAGGGATTGGTGATGTTCAGCTCGAATTAGATAGTATGCTATGGCGGGCCGGTATCTCTTTCGACTTGCTACAGTTTACTACTGAATCCGGGCTACTGCGCTATGAGGTGCGAGCGCCGTTGCCAACACGCAAGAACCTTAAAGAGTTGCAGCGTCGTCTAAATACAATTTCTGACGAATTGCAGGTCGAGAGCAGGCAGCCAGGCGGGCAAATTGCGATACGTTATCGCCAGGACCTATTATTTCTCATCGACTTCAAGCCCTCCAAGGTAGCTGAGCCGGTGGCAGTTCGACCTCGTATGGCAATTATCATGGACGATTTAGGACATGAAATGCGTTCAGCTAAAAGCCTTGTTGATATTCAGTTGCCCGTTACCTTTGCCATTCTACCCTATGCGGCACAGGCAAGCTCGGTGGCTCGTTTGGCGCACAAGAACGGTTATGAAGTGATGCTGCATATTCCAATGGAACCGCGTGGTTATCCGGCTATCGACCCTGGACCGAAAGCCTTGCTTCAGACCATGGAGCCCGCTCAATTACAAAACCAATTGCGACAATGGCTTAACGAAATGCCTTATGCTGTCGGCGGCAATAATCACATGGGTTCACGGTTGACTGAACGGTCGGATTCCATGACAGCGGTACTAGAAGTTTTGCAGGAACGAGGTTTGTATTTTGTTGATAGTCGCACCAGTTCCGCCTCTGTAGCGGTTACTGAAGCTCGTCGAATTGGAGTTCCGGCAACTTTGCGGGATGTATTTTTAGATAATGTGCGAGAGGTACCGGCCATCGCAAGAGAGATTCGCAAGTTGGCTGGCATGGCCCGCCGTCGTGGTTCTGCGGTTGGCATTTGCCATCCCTATCCAGAAACTCTGGCAGCCCTGCGACAAGAGTCCAAAGTTCTGCGTGATCAAGGGATCGATGTGGTGCCAGTGTCGCAATTGCTGACGTTGGGCAAAGGAAAAACGGTATTAAGGGGGCCTAGTTTTTGGGCTAATTAGTTTCTGTCCGGAAACGGCTC
>MAXR01000067.1:3595-7039 GCA_001751155.1 Desulfuromonadales bacterium C00003068
CATCCGGAGTTTCCGGATGAACACAAATTAGCGCAGCTTGTTTGCAACGCTGGTCATGGTTTGCTCAAATACAGAATGATATTCGTCAAGCAACATGCCCGTGGACGATGGTGAATCTACTTGGCGGATGAGCAGGAAGCTATTTTCCGCTACTTTCTCTGCAAGCACGGTAGCTTCTATTAGTCGATAAAGCTTGGTTTTTTCTCGATGTATAAAACGGCTTTCAAACTCCTTGACTTCAATAGTTTTCTGAGAAATTTCCAGGCCTTCTTCGTCGAATCGATGAAAAGCTAGACAAGACTTTTCAAATCCGTTTTTAGCCGCTGCCAGACGCATGACAAAATAGGAACGCTGAGCCGATTCACGAAAAAGCTCACGGAGGGGATTGCTCGGTGCAATTTCCTTTTGAGAGCGATAAAAGTACCGAAATACTAAGTCCGAAAAACAGGTTTCTTCCAGATAACCGCTGATTTGGCCATCGGATGTTTCGCAATAATAGTTAGCGGTGGTATTCTCTTGCTTTTCAAACAAGGGACTACCGCAAATGAGGCAGTCGGGCACGAAACGTTCACGAAGTTGCAGTAAGGACTGCTCTCGCTTCTGCTGTTGTAGCACTAAACTCTGACGAACTTCACCAATACGATGTTGCTCACAGTCTTTCGCGGCCAACAGCACTTGGCGAGCCAGGTGGGAAAACTGTAAATGAACATTGGTACCCCGACCATGAGTCAGGATCGGATAAATTCGGCCTTCGGGGTTGGTGTTCAAGGATTCCACTTTGGGGCTTTTGGCGATATAGCCCTCCATGCAACGGTAACCTCGATTGATTGCATAGGCCTTCAGTAGTTGGTAGGCATCCGTAAAAGGGCCTTTATAGCGTATCCGGGAATCAATCAGACAGGGCAATAAGCGCAGGGCTCGTTTGGAGATGCCCTGGCTTTCGCAGAATTCGTAGAGGTTTTTACAGTTTTCTAAGGATGGCGCGTCCTTGACTGGAATAATAACCCGATCGGCTGCATACAGCGCATTCCGGGTCAGGATATCCAGGGTAGGGCGGGTGTCTATAATAACAATACCTTTAAGAGAGCCCGACGCCAAAGTTCGGGCAAGACGATCAAAACCGGCCTCTTTTACTTGTGACAAATCTTCCAGCCGGCGATTGGAAGGAATGAACTGGACTCCGTATTCTCCGACTTCCAGTAACTCCTCTGGTCGGTTACCGGTGAAGAGCCCACTAACATCGCCGGTTCCAGGACCTTTACCGATACGAAACATGCGATCGACAGAAAAATGGTTGTCGAAACTGAATAGCGTAACTGGTAATTCTTCGTTCAGTGCCTTGAGGTAAATGGCCAGATTGGTGGCCAGGGTCGTTTTGCCGACACCGCCCTTTTCACTAGAGATAGTAATTACGTAGGGATTCTGCATGGATCGATCCTCGGTTGATTGCTGAGCCTTACCTTATAGAAGCAAGCAGGGCAGCCTGTCAATAGAAACCCCAGAACTGCTTGGCAGAAATCCCCCGCCAGGTACGCCTCGCCTCTAACTGTTACAGGAATTTCGCAACGATGGACTCTTCAACTATTTTGACCGTTACGCGTTTGGTGAGCCTGCTAAAGGAATTGGTCGAAGATAATTTCATGCAGGTCGTTGTGGGTGGGGAGATCAGTAACTTTTCTGCGCCCGCGTCCGGGCATTATTATTTTACGCTTAAGGACGACCGTCATCAGTTACGGGCTGTGATGTTCCGCATGCATAACCGCGCTCTGGACTTCACTCCTAAAAACGGCATGGAAGTTGTGGCCCGTGGACACATGTCCCTCTACGCCCAGCGGGGCGAGTTGCAATTGGTTGTTGAGCACCTGCAGCCCTGCGGTCTCGGAAGCCAGCAACTCGCTCTTGATCAGCTTCGGGCNNNNCCCGTCCCGCAAAAGGCCTCTGCCGGCCTTTCCCACGACTATCGGGATCGTTACTTCGGCGACGGGCGCTGCCATTCACGATATCCTTAATGTATTACACCGACGGGGCAGTGGTCTGCGGGTCCTGCTCTATCCGGTGCCGGTGCAAGGGGATGGCGCTGCTGTGCGGATTGCCACGGCCATCAATGACCTTAATTGTCATGCGCAAGCGGATGTATTGATTGTCGGTCGCGGCGGTGGCTCTCCAGAGGATCTGCAGGCTTTTAACGCAGAATCTGTGGCCCGTGCTATCTTCGCATCAGGCATTCCAATTATTTCAGCCGTTGGCCATGAAGTCGATTTCTCGATTGCCGACCAAGTTGCCGACCTGCGGGCACCGACTCCGAGTGCCGCCGCTGAACTGGTCGTTAAAGAACGCCGAGAACTGGAAAGCCATATCGATCATCTGACCATGCGTCTTTGTCGGCAGATGAACAGTCGTTTGGCCCTGCTCCATGAACGTATCACCGGCCTTGGACAACGACTACAGGGGGGGCTGCATCGTGTTGTATCCTCTAAACAGCAGGTTCAAGAGCTTTTTCGACGCGCTGAGGCGGCTATGTTGGCTCGTCGCCAGGATGCCACTGCCCGTCTCAAGCTTGCGGCCGGGCGCCTTGATAGCCTGTCGCCTCTGGCTACTCTGAGACGGGGGTATGCCATTGCCACCTGCCCCGGTAAAAAAGCGGCTATTCGAGATGCCGCCGAACTGGAAGTGGGGGGGGCACTGCAGTTGCGGTTTTCCAGTGGCAGCGCAGAGGCAGTAGTTACTTCTCTTGATTCGGAAAGTTTTCAAGAGAAGCCTCTTGACTGATGAGGTCAACGGTGTGGATAATCAGAGTTGATATATTTAATCGAAAAGGATTTCATTCGACATGGCCAAACAAGCTAACTTTGAGACAGCGCTGCATACCCTTGAAGAGGTAGTAGACAGCCTAGAAAATGCAGATTTATCCCTGGAAGATGCCCTGTCCACCTTTGAACAGGGCGTAGCCAGCGCGGTTCGCTGTCAGAAATTGCTTCAGAAGGTGGAGACTCAAGTGGAGATTCTGCTTAAAAAACAGGATAAGACATTTACTACAGAAAAATTTCAGGAATAACCTTCTCATTCGGAGATGCAATGGATCTCAACAGTTACCTCAAAGACCGACAGCAGCGCATCGACATAGCCCTCGACCGTTATCTGCCTGCTGAGGATACCTTGCCTGGACGTCTTCATCAGGCCGTGAGATATTCGGTTTTCGCTGGTGGTAAACGGCTGCGCCCCATCCTTATGTTAGCCGCTTGTGAATCTNNACGGCTGCGGCCCATCCTTATGTTAGCCGCCTGTGAAGCTGTGGGTGGCGACACCGAACAGGTTCTGCCAGCGGCCTGCGCCATGGAGATGATACATACCTATTCGTTAATTCATGACGATCTTCCTGCTATGGATGACGACGACTTTCGCCGAGGCCGGCCCACCTGCCATAAAGTCTACGGTGATGCCCTT
>MAXR01000068.1 GCA_001751155.1 Desulfuromonadales bacterium C00003068
CAGCGGGAAACTGTTCTGGATGTCATCAACCACACGGCAGTGACACCCCTCAAATCCTTAAAGCACAAGGTGCTGAATTATGTTCAAGTTGTCACCAAACACTTGTCGATAAAATGGCTAATGATTTAGGTCATCAACCTTTTATGACAGGCAAGTGCCGCACCTGCCACCAACCACATGCCAGTGACCACCCCAATCTAGCTCCACAAGCCAACAATGGGGTTTGTTTTGAATGTCATGAACAATTAAGTAAAGCGGCAGCTGTGCAACATCGCCCATTTGAACAAAAGCACTGCAGCGCTTGCCATTCACCACATACCAGCGGTCAACAACACCACTTACTTCAACAGCGACCACAGCTTTGCCTGAACTGTCATGATATCGATCACTACTGGAGCCAAGGTGCCGCCCATGAACCTGCACGCCAAGGTGAATGCAACCGCTGTCACATGGCCCACAGTTCAACACAACCAAAGCTACTTTCGCTTCCAAGCAATCAATTATGCCAACAATGTCACCAGCAAACGACGCAGGAATTGGCTATTCATCATGGCGGCATAGCTCCTGGGCCTGATAGTTGCCTCCAATGCCACGATAGTCATGGCGGGCCAGATCAAACGCTGACGTTTCCAATTAAACATGAGCCTTTTGCACAACAGCAATGTTCAACCTGCCACCAAGAGGTTTCACCATGAAAATAATACAATTTTTTATCGTAACCGCATTGATCGTTGGCCTTTTTTCTGTATCGTGCCTTGCTTCAGACCACTGCTTTGGTTGTCATGATGAGTCATCATTTGAACAACCATACACCCACGCGCCTGTGGCAAAAAATAACTGTATTGCTTGCCACAATCCCCATCTCGCCAAACACGAAGGCTTGTTGCATCATCAAGGTAGTACCTTATGTTTTGGTTGTCATACAACGTGGGTTGAACAGCAAAATAAGGTGAGTTATCCGCATCAGCCTGTTGCAAAAGGAAATTGTAACGCGTGTCACGATCCTCATGGCTCGCAGACTGCTGTGCTGTTAAAACAATCCATGGCCGTCCTTTGTTTGAGTTGTCATAGTGATACTGATCAAAAAAATGGAACCATACACCAACCATTTGCTCAAGGCCAATGCACGGCATGCCATACTCCTCACGGTAGCAACCGCTATGCGTTACTCAAAGAGGATGGAACTAAACTATGTTTAGGTTGCCACACTAACCAGAACGAATTACGTAAGAAACACCTTAACCGTAAAATGGATCAAATGAACTGCCTTGAATGCCATAATCCACACCATTCAAAAGACGCAGGGTTGATTCGTGAAAACACCCATGAACCTTTTACCTCGGGTAAATGTTCAACCTGCCACAATCAACAAAAAGGAATTAAACTCTGTCTTTCATGCCACCCTGAGGTGATGCAGACCTTTAATCAGCCAATTAATCATGTCACAAACGATAAAGAGCACTCTTTTTGTTTCAACTGTCACACACCTCATGCCAGTCAGCAAAAAGGGTTAATTCTCGGTTCTCCGGGTGAAGCCTGTCGAAACTGTCATGAGGGTAAATTTGAACGTCGCAACAAATCACTTCATGTCCATCCTAATGCTCAGCGATGTGTTGACTGTCACCAACTACACGGATCAAACAAACCGGCCATGCTTAAACAGGACAGCGAGCAAGCCTGCTTAAACTGTCATGAAAACCACAGTAATTTCAGCCATCCAACTGGAGATAAAGCCCACGACCCACGTAATGGGCAACCGATGAACTGCATTTCATGTCATGACCCATGCAATGGCACCATGTTTAAATACAATTTACGCGGCACAAGCGACAAAGGTCTCTGTATTCAATGCCATGCTGGCTATTAATCTGCGAAAATCATTCGTTAAGGGACATACTATGAAACATTCAATTAATCAACGGCTGAGTCTGATTATTTTTGCCATGCTGATACCGTTCATTTTTGTCGCAACCATACAGGCTTCACAGCCTGTGTGGAGCAGCCAAATCGTTTTCCCTGAATCCCAGCAAATTATTGCCCCACTCTGGACAACGGTAGACAGTGAACGACAGCGTTACTACGTTGTCGATACACAACAGGGACAAATCGTCTCTTTTGATAGCACGGGCCAACAACTTTCAGCCTTTAATGCCAACACTATGCTAAAAAAACCAGTGGCCATGTGTTTTGCCAGACTGGGGAAAATGTGGGTGGTTGAACGCGCAACAAATGAACTCCTTTATATTGACCTCGACACCAAGCAAGTTCGACAGTTTACGCCAAAAGATAGGCAAGGAAAGCCACTCTTTATCGATCATATTGCCACAGGATCACAGGGGCAACTTTACGTTTCTGACCGCCATAGTGGTAAAATATTTGCGTTAGATGACAATCTAAAGATTGTTACCACATTTACTGCCACTGACAACGGTCACCTCATTGACTTTAAAATTACCCCCTCAGGGTTATGGGCGTTAGACGGAGGAAATCATAGCGTTTTTCAATTCTCTCTCAACGGCGACTTAAAAAGAAAAGTGGTACTCAACACTCAACTTGATCGTCCTGTGTCGCTGGCACTCAACAATAAAAATCAAATATTTATCCTTGATCGACCACAGGCAAAAATTGTTGTTTTCAACAGTAAGGGTGATCTTATCTACACATTTGGCCAAAAAGGATATCGCCGTGGACAGCTAAATTACCCCAATCAAATTCTATTTGATTGGCAACAACGGCTGTGTGTTGTTAATCAAGGCAATGACCGTATTGAGATATTCACTCAGTTAAGCAATAAAAAATAGATGGAGAGTTACCGATGAAGGCCATTCAAATACGGCAATTATCATCAATTAAATACAGGTTCTCTTTCGCACTGATTTTTTTGCTTTGTTGTAGTGTTGCACAGGCGAAAGTAAAAGGTCATTGTTCCACCTGCCATACCATGCACAACAGTCAAAACGGCAGCGTTTTAATTGATGGTGGGCCAAACCAAGCCCTATTACGTCAAGATTGTGTCGGTTGTCATACGGGTGATAACGGATCAGATAATGGAGCGAGTGTGGTTGATGGCACGCCTTTTGTCCATTACACAGCAGATGTCGATGATTATGGTGACGCAGGTATTCTTGGTAGTACGCTAGCTGGTGGAACCTTTCACTTTATCGACTTACTTCCTGCAACAGGCCACAATGTTGCTGGAATTGATACGACTGAAGGGGCTGGAATCACCCCACCTGGATATAACTCTGGCCTACCCGATGCTGCTGGCATTATCCCAGGTGGTGGAAACTGGACAGATCAACAGATTACTTGTGCGGGGACGTATGGCTGTCATGGCAACCACAATACCGACAATCAATTTATCGCTGTCCGTGGTGGTCATCACCAAGGGGTGAATGGTGAGAAGGTAGAACCTGAAACAAACACCTCACCTGCTGCAAGCTACCGTATGCTCGTCGGTATTGCTGGTTTTGAGGATAGCGATTGGGAATACCAACCAGACAGTAGTAACCACAATCAATATAGAGGCAGTACAACACCCGGCCAAACTGCTGACCAATCAACAATCAGTTACCTATGTGCTCAATGTCATGGCCAGTTTCACAGCCCAATTACTAATTTAACTGAAGCAGCTGGCGGTGGCTCACCATGGTTACGCCACCCAACTGATTACTTAATGGAAAATGATGGAGAATATGCCAACTATGGTGGAGTTGATAATAACTATCTCCCTGAAACTCCTTTAGCCAGCACTAAAACTCATAATGTCGATATCGTATCGACCATTAACTTTAACAATGACAGCATCGTTACCTGTATCTCCTGTCACCGCGCCCACGGTTCTCCCTATTACAAATCAATGCGCTGGAATTATGCAGGAGATTCAAGTGGTGGCTTGTGTGTCAACTGCCATACATCAAAAAATTAACACTTTACAATCCATCAAGGTAAACATGAAACACTCTATCAAAAATCTATGTTATCTGTTGTTGCTGCTCCTGACTGGATGTACCGCTGCACACAAACAGTCACTAAATTCACCTCACCTACTGCCTTCAACAGGTGGGATCGTATCTATTTATTTGAATGTTGACCAACCGATACAACAGGATCACATTACATTTGATCAACTGGAACTGTGTTCAGATTCGGTATGGTATCCCCTTACCAGCATAGAAAATATTCGCTCAACGAATGTCATTAAACAAAAACTCATCGCAGTAGATTCAGTTCCTACGGGAATTATTAGCAAAATAAGATTTAGAGTGGAAATAACGGATCAGGAAGGGAACAAAGAAGTTTCGCAACACTCTGAACTCTCCTTAACTGAGCCATTTGAATTGCACAATGGGAGTAGCCAATGCTTGTTTCTTCACGGTCAATTGCATTTGGCCCGGCCTAATACACCCATTCAAACATGGTTAACGGTTTCACCACAAAAAGCTCCGCTTACCGATGAGCTGTTGTATATTCTTTGCCCTGAAATACACAGTATTTATCTTGCTCGCATGGATCAGTATCGAATTATTGCTGCCTATGCCGTTGAGGGTGAGGTGGTGGAGATGAAACTTGATGCGACAAAGCGACTACTGTATTTACTCGACAAAAAAAACCTCCTGATTCAACGCTTTGATACCACAACCCAACTCATGACCGACCGGATACCGCTACCATTGACAGAATCGCCACAGGGGCTAGAAATTTCAGCAAATGGTGACACGCTATTTGTAACAGATCCGAATAATCGTCAAGTGTTATCAATCAATACCTATAACGGCACATTAACCAACAGCGTCAGTGTTGGTTATGACCCAACACGTCCCCACTTTTTCACCCACAATGGCACGGATTATTTAGCCATTTTATCAAAGGCAGATCAACAACTGATCGTGCTTGATACCGAAGATTTAGCCCCACTCTATAGCGTTGCAGCAGGACAATCTCCGCAAGATATCATCTATGCAGACCAATCTTTATTTGTCGCGGATGAGTTTAACCGGCAAATACTTCTGTTTGAACCAGAAACAGGTCAAATCAGAGCTAAAATATCAACAAACGGTTCACCTCAGCGGTTTGCAGTCGATCCGCTCAATCAAAACATACTGATCACATTACAAGACCAACACGCGGTGACATTTCTCCCTTTTGGTCAACAGATGACCGTTCGAAAAGCACCCTGTGGTGCTAGCCCAGGTGACCTTAAAATTTCGAACAATAGACAACTACTTTTTGTTGCCAATCAAACAGAGAATCAAATCATAGTCCTCGATCTACTTTCTCAGCAACAAATTTCAACCTTAACCATTGGTGCAACACCAACGGTTCTTGTTATTCAGGAGCCGTAACAATGTGGATTAAACAGCCTATATTTTTACGATTATCGTTTACAATAACTCTCCTGTTCTTCTGCTTAAACTCTCATCAGGTGCAGGCACAACTATCCCCTTGCCTTACCTGTCATCAGGAAATTAAAGAGATCGCGACAGAGCAGTATTATATTCATCGTCCAGTCCAAGAGGAACGCTGCCATATCTGTCACGATAATAATACGACAGAACAACTACCCACTCAGCAGAACGAAATCAGTACACAAATTATTGTTGAAACTGACGAAAAAAAGATGGAGTGGTTAGCTGAAAGTTTTGTCGAAAACACCCATCAAGTGGCTCTGTTACCAGCCGATATAGCAGGGACTAAATTAACCCTTAAAGTGTGGTATCAAAATCGTCACAAAGAGATAACAGAATTTCAATGCCCCGACATTGAAACGCTTCAACCAAAACACAGCGCAATAACACCAGCAATTAATCAGCTACACTTTCATGACTACAACGACTTACTGTTATCAAGGGCAACCCTCAGTTGGACGACAACAACTCCATGCCAATGCCGTTTAACATACCGCTATACGGGCCATGAATATACCAAGACAGAGGATGATTTTTATGCTCTTGAGCACACGCTTGAAATTCGTAACTTCAGTGCAACGTCAACAGAAGTAAGTGTGCTATGCAACGACACCACTGGGCAGCAAATTAGTACTGAGTTTACCACTTTAAACACATTACCTTTCAGCACCCAAGTGGATGAACAATTACCACCATACGGCTCTGAAGGGTTCTCACCCCAATTTAAACAACTAGGTGATTTGATTGAATTATCGATTACCACCACACAACCAGCAACCCTTGCAATAGGGCGACTTGAACAACTCAAAAAAGATGAACCATTGCTGGAGATATCAACGATACAGGAGATCGCCCCTATTGAAGAACGTAATCATATTGAACTCACCAACAAAGAACAGCTAAACACCAAAATATGCTTTAAGTGTCACAGCAACACCGTTGAAGGCACATCGCACCCGATTAATGTTTTACCACCACCGGGGATGATCATTCCGCCAGAATATCCACTCCTTGAAAATGGTCGGATGACGTGCATGACATGTCATCAGCCACACAGTAGTAACAATGAGGCGAGGTTACTCAAAGAGGGCAAAAAAGAGCTATGTACCGGTTGTCATACTAATTATTAAAGAGAAGGTTAAACAGATGGTTGCTAAAAAATACAAACGTAAGCTGTTAAATTTTCATGTTAAACACCGTCTACAAATTTGGCTCATGATCCGAATTGGTGGCATTATCATTTTAACTGCAATAGTTTCTGCACTGGTTTTATATGGTTATGCGCGACACGAAACCGTTAACAGTTTTTATGATGCTCATATTAAAATTAGGCGGCTAAGTGACCTACTGATACCAGTTGTACTGGCGGGCAGTGCTGTTAGCCTGATTAGTGGCACAGTGTTGGCTATTTTTTTGCCACAAAAACTTGCTGGGCCACTTTACCGCATAGAAAAAGACCTTGATAAAGTTCAACAAGGTGATCTGACTGTTCGCATCCATCTACGCACCAGCGATACCTTGCATAATTTTGCCCAACAGATCAATGAAACCATCAATCATTTAGATCAACACTTAAGCCATATTCAGCACCTCAATGATGAGATGCAACAATCATCAAAATCTGCTGATAACGATTTAACACAACAACTTACTCAGCTTAATCAACACCTATCTACAATCAAAACAACCTATTCTAACGAACAAATATCCAAAAATTAGCTGGGGGTTATTCCCCAGTGGGTGGGGGAACACCCCCACCCTCTCCATCCAATCAAAACAACCTCCAGATCGATCAACGTAACTAGCTGTAATTACAAGGATAAAAACCACATTGAAACTGGCAGGATAATTGCTACTACAGTAATAAGAAATGATCATTCTATTATAAGTATGATTAACAACACATAGATCGCTGCCACGATCAACGGAGGTTACAATGAAGAAAAAATTATTTCTACTCGTCCTATTGCCTATTTTTTTGGCTAGCAACAGCGCATTAGCAAAAGTTGTGGGACCCTGTGCAAATTGCCATACTATGCATAACATGCAAGGTGGAGTAGCAGTGGAATCCGCCACATCGAGATCTCTCACTAAAGGTGATTGTATTGGTTGCCATACAGGAACAAATGGAGACGGAAAAGGCATTCCATATGTTAACGCTGGTGATACACCATTATATGGCCCAGATTATGACACTGATGGAGCTTTAGTAAATGACGCTGCAAGCGTTGCTGGCCGTACCCTTGCGGGAGGCACATTTTATTATGTTTCACAAGCCCAGCACGCTAAAGGTCATAACGTAAAGGGTCTAGGTGCTGGTGGTGCAGCCAATCCTGACACCACTATTGTTTTAGCCAATACTCCACCAGGTTGGATTACTACATGGGGTGACTCAGGTATAGCAACAAATGGTGATGATCCAGACAACTGGGGGGACAATCAACTCACCTGCNNATCTTCAAGCGGATGATTTTGCCGACCTTAAGGGTGCTCATCATGGTGATGACAGTACAATTGATGGTAATACAACAGTAAGCAGTTTCCGCTTTTTGTATGGTATCATCGGTAAAGAAGATAGTGACTGGGAATATACTGTAAGTTCACTTGATCACAACCAGTATTCCGGTGTTGCTAACATAACTAAGGCAGCAGTTGCACTTGAACCTGTATTAGGTGCAGCTGGAAAAGGTGAAGGGATCAGCACCTTCTGTGGCACATGTCACGGCAATTTCCATACTGGTTCATCTGGTGATTTAAACACTTATGATGATGGCGATACTGCTATTGGAACAGCACCTTGGTTACGCCACCCGACAGACTATGCACTAGTCACTGCTGGTGGAGAATATGTTAGCTATGCTGGTATTGATACTGGTGCCGCTGTTGGTACCTACAATGTCATTGCACCTGTTGCGAGTAGTTCTGTAGCTTCCACAATTAGCACAACTGTTATTACCGGAGGAGCAGCTACATCAATTGTCACCTGCCTCTCTTGTCACCGTGCCCATGGCTCTCCATACGACGACCTTCTACGCTGGAAATATGCCGGCCTCAATGCGGGGACGACCAACGTAGAAGGGGTAAAACAAGGTTGCTTCATCTGCCATACCACTAAAGATTAACTGTTCAACGTACAACAATAAAGGCGCCTGATTTTCTCAGGCGCCTTTATTTTCCTCACCACCTTAACCAAACATAATGATGTTAACTTTAACGGAGGTTAGTAATGCAACCTGCTTCACGATTGTTTTTAAGTATTCTTAGCTGTATGGCAATCATAACAACAGTAATTGGCTATTCAACATTGCTAATCAACAATCAACTGTCCATCGAAGCCTCCTACCTTTTTATGCCAGCTGGACTCACATCTGCAGCATTAGCTGCACTCTATTTAGCACTCTATTTACGTACCAATGCATCGTGTCGTAGCGAAAACAAAGACCAACTATTAATGAATGAGCTAATTACACAAGCGCAAGATTTAATACAAGTTCTTGATATCAAAGGAAATATTCTTTTCGTTAACGATTCGTGGTTAGATACATTGGGTTATAGCCAGAATGAAGCGTCTCGAATGAATATCTTTGATATTATTTCTGATGATTGTAAAAGTGGTTGCCAAGCAAACTTAGAGGAGCTGCTAAACAGTCGTGGCAAAGGTTGTTTTGAAGTCACATACAATACTCGCGATGGACAAGGTATCGCTCTAGAGGGTAATTGCTGTATCAGTTATAAAAATGGCAAACCTCATATGGTAAGAGGTATTTTCCGTGATATTAGTCAGCGTCGAGAGCAAGATAAAAAAATAATTAAAATGGCATATTTTGATATGCTGACAAACTTACCTAACCGTTACCTTCTGAACGACAGATTGTCTCAGGCGATGCATCAAGCTCGCCGTTATCATCAATTGGCAGGATTAGTCTATATTGATATCGATAAATTCAAATCTATCAACGATGATTATGGTCATAAAGTAGGTGACATCTTACTGCAAAAATGTGCTCGTCGGCTCAAGGATTGTTTACGCGAAAACGATACGGTTTCGCGCATAGGCGGTGACGAATTCTTGCTGATTTTGACAGGGATAAAGTTCAGAGATGACATCCCAAAAATAGTTGAAAAAATTCGTATATCGCTGGCGGCACCATATATCATCAACAATTTACGTTTAAGTTCTTCGGTGAGTTTGGGCACGGCAATCTACCCTCTTAATGGTGTCGATCAAGAAGCACTTTTAAACCAAGCTGACGAGGCAATGTATTTAGCCAAAGAACATGGTGGCAATCGTCATTGTTTTTACGATGAAAAAATTACTCATAAAACAAAAATCCTGCGTTTGGCCTAGCAACCTGTCAAACTTAACTTGGACTTACTGCGAAACAGGCTGCTTGCGTTGTTGTTACCGTAGTGTCATTTTACATAGCATGTTAGAATGATAAATTAATTTGTCTACTTTGAACACACTTGTAGGAAACAACAATGTCACTACGACTTAAAATCCTGTTGATGTTATTTGCAACTCTTAGTATCTACGGCATTGTCGACTATGGATTTCACAGGAAATACATAAACCCCACGTTTCTTGATCAAGAAAAATTCCAAGCCAACCAACATATTGTCCATACTATGGCTACCATCGATTTTGTAACCAGAAGTCTCGACGTTCTCTGTCGTGATTGGTCCTCTTGGGATGATAGTTATGCGTTTATTCAATCAAAAGGCCAAGATCACAACTATATTCAATCAAACCTCGGACCAACGACCTTCAAAAACAACAACCTTCTTGTTATCTATTTTTTAGATAATTCTGGTCGTGTCATCTGGAAGGGAACTAAAGATCACCAACCATTTCCATTACCTGATTCAGAGTGGAATCCAACCAATCCATTGCTCGCTGATAACGACCTTTATTCGGGTTTTCACATGACCGATCAAGGTCCGCTACTGTTAGTGTCAAGACCGATCACAGATAGCGAAGAGACTCTGGAACCCAACGGTCATCTTGTTATGGGCCGTTTAATTCATGGCGAAACGATCAATGAGCTAATCAATCACCTTCATGGACGTGTTGAATTCCACCCTGTCGCGGCCAACAAACATCTCAGTATAAGCGAAATTAGACATCTTAAAAACTCGAGCAGGCCACTGTTTAAACCACTGGGCACCAATCTCAACATTTTTAAGTTAATGAACGATATTCATGGTAAGCCAAGTTTTATTCTTCACCTAACGACTGACCGTAGCACCATTCTTCACGGTCTACAGATGGTCACCTACAATGCCTTATCTAATGTGTTGTCTGGTTTTATAACCATTGGTATTTTTATTCTTTTTGTTCGCAACAATGTCATTAAACCCATTACTCACCTCACCTCACACGTTAACACCATCAACACTGCGGATGATCTATCAACCTTTCCACTTAAAACACCTAAAAGTGATGAAATAGGGATTTTGTGGCAGGGGTTTAACCAAATGGTACAGCGCCTACAACGGGATCGATTACGTCGCATGGCCGCTGAAGAGTCTCAAAAAAGTAATCAAAAACGGATTCAAACCATTCTCGATACGGCCCCCGATGGCATCATCACCGTCGATAAAGAAGGTATCATCGAAAGTCTTAATACCGCTGCAGCACGGATGTTTCACTATACTGTCGAGGGTCTTGAAGGGGAATCAATCACCAAACTTACGCATAGTGACTATGGCGAACAGATTATCTCAGTATTACGCAACTATCCAGAAACGGGTCACTACAAGTGTTTTGATTGTGGTTGTGAAATGCCAGGGAAATTATTTGATGGCAGCGAACTTCCCGTTCACATGAGAGCAAGTTCTTTTCAAATTGGTGGTGAGACTTTATTTGTTTGGATCATTCGCGACATCTCTGAACTTAAAAAAATGAACAAAAAGGTTGAACAAAGTAAGCGACTCGCAGCGATTGGGGAGATGGGAGCTTCGATTGCTCATGAGATTCGCAACCCCCTTGCTGGAATTAGTGGCGCGGCTCAAATGCTCCTTAAAGGAGCCAAAGGTGATCCTCGTCAAGTCAACATTCTAAAAGAGATCAATGTATTGATTGACCGCATTGAAAATACAGTCAAACAAATGCTCGATTATTCACGATCTTGGACGCCAAATAAAACAGATATTGTTCCACTGCAACTCATTCGCGAAATCAGCATTGAAGCACAAACAAATTCTCATTTTAATAAAATATCATTCGAATTTTCAGGAAATGAACTAACCTCCATTCCTCTTGATAAGAATTTGATTCGCCAAGTATTGTGGAATTTGTTCACTAATGCAGCTGAAGCCATGCCTGACGGTGGCATGATCCATAATCACATCTGCGTTAATGACCGCATTTTACTGATATCCATTCGCGATGAAGGTCAAGGGATGAGCGAAGAAACAACCGAAAAGTTATTTACCCCTTTCTACACCACTAAGATCTATGGAACAGGTTTGGGACTACCCATCTGCCAAAGAATTATGGAAGCTCATCACGGTAGCATTCAAATTGAGAGTGAACTTAATGTGGGGACAACAATCACCTTAAGATTACCTGTTGCAGACATCAAAACAGAGTAATGAACCGCCACTACAACTGAATTAACCTTAGTGCCGTTTCTCCATAACGGTCACCATCAGGAAAATCGTTATTATGATCATTAGGACTGAATTTCGTCACTGCTTCAGCGTATGGTAAGTACTCTTCAATCAAGGCATCAAGGCTTTGGGCAGGTCGAACTGGCCCGTTCATGCACAGCAGTAGCTCGCCCTTCGGCTTAACCACCTCAACCACCCTCTTCAGCAACTTTGGCCAATGCTGCTGAGCATTAAAGCTTTTCCCTTGGCTGGCTGGCGGATCGCAAATAACGAGATCGTACGGCCCAAGTTTACGCAGTTTACTTTGACTTTTAAAACACTCCATAGCCAGAAAACTGGTAGAGCGCAAATCAAGACAATTGATTTGATGATTGTGCTTGCCAATGTCTAATGCGCTCCGATTCATGTCAAGATTAACAACATGCTCTGCACCACCAGCAAGAGCCGCAACGGAAAAACTACACGTATAGGCAAACAAATTCAGCACCCTCTTTCCTTGTGACCGTTGTCGAACCAAATTCCGGCCAATGGCCATATCGGGGAAAAAGCCGATATTTTGACTATGATCAAAACAGAGCTGATATTTCAAGCCCTCCTCCGCGGCTTCATGACGATTCGACACCTCTCCCCAGACAACCTGATTCGAGCCATTCGAGCGCTCACGTCTTTGAACTATGATACCTTCGATGGTGTCAGAAAGTTGCGATAATAACAATTGAATCACTGTCTCAATCCAACAATCACTTCGTTCAGCGTATAAATAGATTATTACGACAGGTGGATAAATATCGATAACCACATCTTTTAGTCCATGAAAACAGCCACCTCGGCCATGAAACAAGCGCCGAATTTGACCATTAAGAGGCAAATGCCGTGCAATCTCATGTTCTAAAACCACCAATTGTTGTTTTTCATCTTCGGTACAATCACATTTCAACAATTCCAACACGTAACACTCCTACTTAAAAACCATTATTCTTGCTACACCAACGCAGTCCATGCTACCACCATGAAAGAAAAAAAAATTTTTACAACATGACACCGTATCGGAAAATATTTATGTCAAGCATTCTACTGATTTACCCCCCCGCAACCAAGCCTTGTGAGCCACCCGCTGGCATTGCCAAGTTATGTGGCACACTACGCGGCCACGGTCTTCCTTGCCACTTGATTGACGCGAATCTTGAGGGTTTACTTTATCTTCTAAATCATCCACCAAAAGCGGAAGACACTTGGACAAAACGAGCGTGTAAAAACAGCCAAAAGCACCTTGAATCGCTCCGGACGCCAATACTTTACAAAAATAAAGATCGTTATCAGCGGGCCATCTCAGACATCAACCGTGTTCTTGATATGTCGGCTCGCCCGTATAAAACAAAACTTTCACTTGGAAATTATCAGGAGGAGGACCGATCTCCCGTCAATTATGCGGATCTCAAATGGTCGGCAGCGCACCCTGAGAAAAATGTATTCTTCCCCTATTTTTCACATCGTTTGCATGAGCTTATCGCAGAGAACAAACCACAACATATTGGTTTTTCATTAAATTTCCTCAGTCAAGCCGCAACAACTTTTGCCATGATCGGCTTTTTAAAACAACACTACCCAACTATTTCAATCGTACTTGGTGGTGGATTAATCACATCATGGTCACGCAGCCATTACTGGCACGATTTCGAAGATGAACACCCTAATTTTGACCAACTGGTTGATCTTATCATTAATGGCCCAGGTGAAACTGCGTTGTTAAACTACTTAGCCAAAATTGATACAACTGATTTTTTTCCACCCGACTACAGTGACCTGCCATTGACAGACTACTTATCTCCAGGCTTTATCCTTCCTTATGCGGCCTCAAGTGGCTGTTACTGGAACCGTTGTAATTTTTGCCCTGAACGCGCCGAAAAGAACCCTTATAAACCGATTAGAACTTCAACAATGATTGCTGAACTTTCACAACTTGTCGAACACTACCAACCACGACTTATCCATCTACTTGATAATGCAATGAGTCCAGCACACTTAAGGGAACTCGTGCAAAGCCCTGATGCGCTCAACAACACCCTATGGTATGGCTTTACTCGAATCAGTCAACAACTGAGTGATTTAGAGTTCTGCCGAGGCTTGAAACAATCGGGTTGTATCATGCTTAAACTTGGAATTGAATCTGGGGATCAAGATGTTTTAAACGCAATGGATAAAGGGGTGACAGTTGAATTAACAGGACAGGTCCTTGAAACGTTACGACAAGCTGGGATTGCAACCTATGTCTACCTACTTTTTGGCACACCGACAGAGACAGAAGAGAAGGCACGAAAAACATTAAATTTCACCCAGCAATACGCTCATTGCATCAATTTTTTAAATTTAGCTATTTTCAACTTACCACTAAGTAGTACGGAGTCAGCGACATTAAAAAAACAGCACTTTTATGCTGCAGATCTAAGCTTATACACTGACTTCGATCATCCGCTAGGCTGGAACCGACGTGAAATACGCCAATTTCTTGATCAAGAATTTAAACGTGATCCTGCTATCGCTCAAATTTTACGTAATGATCCGCCACTTTTCACTTCAAACCATGCCGCATTCTTTGTTACTGAAAACATCCCACGCTAGATTTTATCTTCTGGAATTTTTGGCAAACAGTTAAGAGCTGCAATATAACGATCTAAATCAAAGACTTCGCCGTTTTTCATCACATCAAAAACTTCAGAGAGAACGACACAGCCAATCAAATCTTTGGACGCCTTAGGTGTAAAACCTTCGTTAATCAAGCGTACCAACGTCTTGGCTGTTTCAGGAGGATCATTTATTTCAATTTGTGTTTCAACGACCTCTAAAATAGCCGCCTGAATCCGTGGATCAATTTCCATGTACAAATTCCTCCTGTGAATTTTTTTTACGCTGTAACAACCAAACACACCCAACTATACACATACCAGCGGCGTCAGTTATAAAGGTTGGCCAATAAAGTAGCAATGTCGCAACTGCCAACAACAACCATTCAGGGATGGTGGTTCTTCGAATCCAATACATCATCGTCAATGATGAAAACGCTATTGTACCTAAAAAGGCTGAAAACATACTGGAAAACACCCCAAATCCTGTGACAGGAATTTCTGCTGATAAAACAGGATCGCCCTCTTCGATCATACCACCGACATTAACATTGACCGCTTCTATTACCCCTTCTTTTTCTGACTTAATCAGGTGAGTACCCTGTTCTGTTCGAAGTTCAAACAACGTATCTCCAACAGAAAAGTGATCACCCACTTCGACATCGACCCGAGTAACATCAGCAAAAAAAGCATCATCAGGCAATAGTCCCATGGTTATATCCGCTGGTTTACCCTGAAATAAAATAGCAGGTGTAAAGGCAAACAACAATGGCATAACATATAATAGTTTCGCAAACTTGAATGAAGTCCACCCCGTTTTCCACGGATCGGCGCCAGCAATTGCAGCCCCTGCATAGGCGGCGACACATACGGGTGGAGTAATATTAGAATCTTGACTAAACCAATACACAATCATATGAGCAGCTAAGAGAGGTACGCCCATCTCAACCAAAGGGGGCACAGCCAATACAGCCGTAATCAAATAAGCGGCAGTAACTGGAACTCCCATCCCCAAAACTAAAGAGGCTAGCGCAACAAGAAAGACTGCCGCCAATAAGTTTCCCTGTGCTAAAGAGATAATAATATCTGAAAACTTCAGGCCAACACCTGTAAGGGCTATCGTTCCGACAATAATACCAATAACACCTAATGTCGCACCAATAATGAGTGTGTTATTAGCACCAGTGAGAATGGCATCCCATATCTCTTTTAACCCCATGCGTGTCTCTTTACGAAACCAACTAATTACCACACAGGAGATCGTTGCCCAAAATGCAGAAAAACCAGGGGAACGGCCAAGAATCATCAATACCGTTATAATGACCAAAGGTGACGCAAAATACCATTCGCGTTTTAAGACGACTTTCCAATTTTCATATTCTTCCCCTTCAACACCATGCAATCCATGTTTTTTTGCTTCAAAGTGGATCATACAGAAAACAGAGAAGAAATAGAGCAATGCCGGAAACACCGCAATCATCATAATGGTTGAATAGGAGGTATTGGTCAATTCTGCCATTAAAAAGCCACCAGCACCCATTATTGGCGGTAAGAACATGCCACCGATAGAAGCCGCTGGCTCTATGGCACCTGCTACGTGCGGCCTAAACCCGGCTCGCTTCATAAGTGGGATCGTAAAGGCACCCGTCGATACGGTGTTAGCAATTGCTGAACCAGAAACGGAACCAAATAATGCAGAAGCCATCACGGCAACTTTAGCTGGCCCCCCCGTTGAATTGCCTGCAATAGCGAGAGGAAGATCAATAAAAAACTTTCCAGCACCCGATTTATGTAAAAACGCTCCAAAAAATATGAATAAAATCACATAAGTCGCTAAAACATTAGCCATAACGCCAAACACACCATTTGGAGTTAAGAACAAAAAGGTACACAGGCGCTCAAAACCGAAACCACGATGGGCAATCACCTCAGGAAAAAGTGGACCAAAATAACCATAAACTAGCATACCAATGCCAATAAAGGTCATGGCCCAACCAAGAACACGGCGACACACTTCCAGCGATAGTAAAATACCCACAACCGAAACCAGTGCATCGAGTTCGTTTTCTGCTCCAGCACGATAATTTAAATTTTCGAATTCAGAGATCCAATAATACACCACCAATGCCGATGTGATTGCATACAGAATATCGGACAACACGGGGTTATTTTCCCAACGAGTACGGAAAATTTGATCTGATTTTTGCACCACCACAGTAAGTACAACAATTGCGATGAGCAACGGCCATAACTGTAGGAAAGATTGGAGTGACGCGACAAAGCCATACTGGGAGTACTGATCAAAGACATGATGGATTCGTTGATGAAATGATGCTGTATTTTCATAAAAAAAGACCACCGCTACCGTTGCGGTAAAGATAGTGCTAATCAACAGAGATAAAGCAATCTGAATCCGCTGGCGACCTACGGGATAAAGGAGGAAAACGAGTATATATGTTGCAAAAACATACACCCCGCGATGATATTGCGTCGCGACAGTTGATAGACCAGCGGTGTAAAGATAGAACAGAACCATTGAAGCACCCAACAATGCCACCAACCACTTCCATGCGCCAGTTGGTGAACGGTGAGTTTTTGAATCTTTCTCCATCAACTCCTTGAGGTCTAAGTCCTCATCTGTCGTCACAGCTGGTTGGTTAATCATCCACACCTCCACATTGTATTAAAAATAAAATAGCGGAGTCATAATTAACTCCGCTATCTGCATTACACAACTTTTATTCTTTAACCGAGCGTTACAAACGCCCTAATCACTTTTGTGCTTCAGTAAGAGTCAAACCATTCTCGATCCAAAACTTTGCCGCTCCAGAACTAACAGGTGTAACAATGCCCTTTAAAGCCCCTTGAATCGACATCGCCTTAGCGGTGCTTTTTACTTTAACAAGATAAGATAACCCTTTAGGTGAAAAGATATCTTTTACAGCATTATAAACAACCTGCTCATCTAACTTATGACGTGCTATCCACAAAGCAGAATCTTGAAATGTGTTGATATCATAATCAACACCACTATAAGTTCCCGCAGGAATGGTTACTTCGCTATAAAAAGGATATTCGGTAAAGAATCCAGCAGCCTTACCTGCATCGACGGTTGAAATAACCTTAACAGTATTACTCGCTGCAGCTTGAATAACTGAGGAATTTGGAAAGCCAGCAAACACCCACATAGCATCAATTAAATGGTCACCAATTGCTGAGGCCGCTTTGCTGTAACCGATAAACTCCACATCTATTTTATCCCACAATCCAATCGATGTGAAATAACGTTGCGCTGCCGCCGCTGCACCTGATCCTGCACCACCAACAGCAACACGTTTACCCTCGAGATCACTCACTTGATTGATGCCACTATTTGCCAACACAACAAGATGCGCTGGAGCGCCATATAGATACGCAATGGTCTCAACATTTGTATACTGACGAGTGTCTTGAGGTAGGCGGCCATTTCGAGCTAAATACGTGTCACCAGAGTATGCAATACCAAAATCAGCATCACCTGAATTAACCCGACGAACATTCTCTACTGAACCAGCGGAGGCCATATTTGAAACTTCAACATTGGTTAGATCTTTCGATAACCGTGAAGACATACCATTAGAAAAATATTGAAACGTTCCACCATCAGGACCTCCTGAAAAAGCTAAACGGGTCTTGCCTGCCATGGCAGGACTAGCAAACATAAATGACACAACTGCGAACAAGAACAATAGGACAATTTTCCTTAATTTACCCACAATGATTCCCTCCTATTATGATGATGAACTGAACAACAAAAGCACATTATCAACATTAATAACTACCCTCGTCGCTATCAACAGCTAACGTATTGTTTAAAGCCTTACGATAACAGTAGCTCAATCATAACAACGTATCAACCTTAAACAATCAATAAGTAGAATGCTGTTCTAAATTATTGGGATAGAAATTTACCGTAAAGATCAAAACAATGAAGATTAGGCAAAAGGATTGCGGATTGAAATTTATTTTTTAAGCACGTAGTATGCACGATCTAACCATAAAGATTTTTGGTACTACATATATTTTAAACAGAGAGAGAAACCAGATGGATAAGAAAGTCAGTCGAGTTGAGCTAGAATATGGATTACGGTCGCTTCGCCGCAAGAGGATGTTTTTATGGGTCATGATTGGTATCTACCTTCCAATGATATGGATTGTTATAGATATATCGGGATCAGATAAGATAACAGGAATTTACTTTGGTTTTTGGCTCGTTTTCGTGACCATAGCTGCTAACGTAACCGCTTTTGCCCGCTGTCCAAGCTGTAAAAACCTTTTTCATATGAATGGTGTTTTCCCAATGTATTTCAGAAACTGCCTACATTGTGGACTCCATATTAGTGGAGAGGAGAATAAGAATAAGTTTGAGTGATCACACAGGCTTCAGTGGTGAACCACACTGTTTGTGCAAATAGGTACGATTTCGATTTAAACGTCGAATTCGATAGAAAGATTCACCACAACCACTACAGACGGCAACGAGTTTTTTTCGTTGCTGATGTTGTTGAGCTAAATATTCACTTTTCACTGTTCGACACGGCGAGATTCCCAAGGCGATTGCCCAAAAAGTCCATCCTGACCGGTGAGCACCACGATATGGCCTTCCTGAGAATGAAACAAGATGATCAATCAGATGAGCGACTTCATGTAAAAATGTGTGAACAAGCAGTTCAGGTTCTTGATCAAATTGTAATCGAATACAGCAAGGTGTGTCGTTACGCGAAACATAACACCCCAAGGTGGTTGTCGATCGACTCCTGACAACAGGGACGTTTGCAATCTGAATCAAAAGAGTATCTGACGCAACCGTTTGTTCTCGACGAATCACTTCACAAACACGTGACCACACATCAAACTGCCTTGACCATGTTTCAACGGTTAGCTTCGAAATGAATAGATCCGAACTTTCATTTACAGCCATCACGAGAAACCATGTTTTGCGAGATAAACGTCAACTATTTTGGGTGAAATACGTCCAAGACCGCTGAGAATAGAAAAAGGGATTTCACTCAACGAATATTTCTCTTTGAGGTCAGCTTCCATCATCAACCATAGATAGGCTGTCATTTCGGCATCTGCAAGAGCACGGTGATACGTTCCGCTTGTCGGTAAATCTTTATAATCCACTAACGTCGCCAATTTATGATTGGGAGACTGAGGATAAACACGTCGCGATACCAGCAATGAACAACCAAAAGTCAAAGGCCGGTGACAACCAATACGCACCAGCTCAGCATCTAAAAATTTCTGGTCAAAAGAGGCATTATGAGCGACTAGAAAATCATCACCAATAAAATTAGAAAACTTTTCCATCACCTCATCAATCGGCTCAGCAGAATGCACCATCTCATTGGTGATTCCTGTCAAATCGGTTATAAAGTCGTCTAAAAAAATATTTGGGTTTGCAAGACTTTGAAATCGATCAACAATTCGGCCTTTTCTTAAACGCACAGCACCAACCTCAATAACTCTTGCCCCCTTTGCTGGCGACATACCAGACGTTTCAAAATCAAGGACAACTGTATCGCGTGGTGACTCAATGAGACTGGTCATGAAATTATCCATTTATTTAAATCTGTTTTGTACTGAATTGATTTTGTATGGATTAAAAACAAAAAAACCCACGTTACCGTGGGTTTTTTTGTTACTTCAAATTATGTACAGCAAATAATGTTAGACTATTGCTTTACAACATTTGCTGCTTGAGGACCTTTTTGGCCATCAGTGATCTCAAAGCTGACGCGATCGCCTTCAGCTAAAGATTTGAAACCGTCGCCCTGAATTTCTGAAAAATGAATAAACACGTCTGGGCCATTGTCCTGCTCGATAAAACCAAAACCCTTAGCGTCGTTGAACCACTTAACTGTACCTTCTGCCATTTTACTGCTCCTTTTGTTTCCGTAACGGAAAACCATTGTCTGTTGTGTCATCCACATAATCGTGATGCCACTTTTTTAAATTGCTAGGAACGTATAACATNNTTTTTATTCACAACTAAAATTAACCATTAATAAATAGAGACTATTTCAAACTCTTGGTCATTTTCACGCCCCAGTGTAATAATATCTCCCAACTGTTTACCAAGTAACGCTTTACATAGAGGTGATTCCATAGTGACAACAAAAATCTCATATTGATCGAAAAATACTTTTAGCCCACCCGAATCGGGGCCAATAAATAACTGTCGTGTTGTTTCATCCTCATATTCAATTCCAACAAGAGCTGTCATAGCAACATGTTGCTGATTACTAAAGTCACGCACAAACAGATTTTTATAATTATCGATAGATCTACGTAACTGTTGAGCCCGATTTGCATGTCCCTGCGCAATATAAGATGACTCAAGACTCAATGTATCGTATTTGTTATCGGGCTGCGTTTCATCATTGGTAGAAGCCTCATGGGCAATTTTAGCTGCTGACATGGACAATTCAAGATCAGACTCTAGCCGTTCAATGATTAATTGGATCAATTTATTCTTATCCATATTGGTATCAATTCTCTTCAAAATAATTCACTTCTTTTTACTAGACTCAGGCCACCTAGCACCGTAACATAATCGCCAGAAATTACTTTACATATAAACACAAGCTGAAGGGAACACCTTATGTCACAAGCTAAAAAGGGAGATCGTGTCAGTATCCATTTTACAGGTTGCTTACAGGACGGTACGATATTTGACTCAACCCATGAAATGGAAACAACAGAAGGCGAGTCATGTGAAAATGAGGAACATAGCGTTGAGCCAGGTCCCGTTGAATTACTCATCGGTGACAATGAATTTTTCACGCAAATTGAAGATGGCATCATTGGTATGAAAGTTGGCGACAAAAAATCAGTTGCAATACCAGCTGATGATGCATTTGGTGAGCACGATGATGAAAACATCTTCTCTCTTACCCTGGATCAAATCCCTGAAGATTTCAAACCTGTTGTTGGTGAGGAACTTGAACTAACATCTGATGAGAACGATGAAAGCGAAGTGGTGACAGTCATTTCAATATCAGACACTGA
>MAXR01000069.1 GCA_001751155.1 Desulfuromonadales bacterium C00003068
ACTGGGGAGTGACGTGTGGACCATTGTTAAACAATCGTATCGCAATATAAAGAAGAGGAAATCCCACCATAAGAACTTCTAATAAGATAACGGAAATGGTCCGTGGCACACTAAATCGCAAGGCGGCAAAAGAATTCTTGGCGAAGCCAAGAACAATTTCACGCAGATTAGTATACATTCTCGAATGCATATGATTTGAGCCATCCGCAACCATGACATTGAAGCCCTTGGATTTGCACATCTCCATAATTACGCAATCGTCCAATANNGTCCAATATGTTATCCTTGTATGCCTCGAATCCTCCGATAAAATCGTGGACCTTTCTTTTAAAAAGAATGAAATTCCCATAACCAAAACATGGCTTTGATGATTTTCTGTTTGCTTGAGTGGGGCTTACACGCATTAGAGAGAGCCACGACATTGCGGGGACTACAACCGCCTCCCAAAAACTCTTTACTTCTACATGAGACAAGAGACTCAAAGCATCTAGGCCGTGCTCTTGTGCGAAAGACAGGGAAGATGCTATGATCTCATTGGAATAGATCACATCTGCATCAACTGATACCAACCATTCCCCTGATGATGCTTTTTTTGCCTGATCTAAGGCAAATATTTTTCCCATCCACCCAGGTTGCGGTTCATTTCCATTAATTATCGTAAACCTATCTAAATCGATAGAGGCGACCTCGTGTAAAATTTTTAATGTCATGTCTGTTGACCTATCATCAACGGCTATGACTTCAGTGTTTTTGTAAGATTGAGAAATTAATGATTTAGCATTATCTCTAAGTATTCTAAATTGTTCATTTCTTGCCGGCAACAAGATAGATACTAGAGGAGGAGGTGCAATTTGAAACTCAGAGGTCGAGAGAACAGGAGTGAACTTGATTATAAAGAGTGTACGAATGAGGAAACCACTGCTTAGTATTGCTGCCGCAGCAAGAAGAACTGTTATCAACATTTCTATCATTAAATATTGCCTTCAATTCAGTCATTGTTTTAGGTTTAGGTCATACTTATTTCTTAGAGTGGTTAACAAATTGAGTGAAACTCGCCTTTTGACTCGTGCCAGCCAAATCCAAGATTCAACCACCGTCACAAATAGAAAAATACTGAATACCATGATGAATTCTTCCGAGAGGGCACTAGTTGTCTCCTTTATTAAACTCGGGGCCGTTGTATTTGCCAATACGTTGATGCAAAGAATCAGTAGGCCGCCTAACATGAAACGCCACCATTGCCACTTGCCCTCAATATAATCTCGCACGATATTGAGACTGACAAGTTCTATTGTATCTTCATTGGCTTTTAGAATATTTGACGAAAGATCAAACGCTTTTTTGGATATGTTGCTTACTAAAAATAGCCATGCTATTAGATTGATAAGCCAAAATGCGCCCAAAACCATTGCGAAGTCCCTGTACGAGTTAATCCAGCATAGTATGCCAAACACAACAGTAATAATTATCATCAGGCCTATGGCCATGATTGGCAACCGCCCTTTATTAGGCGAAGTTAGGTAAACAAGTGCCTGATCATGTGCATCCCACAATGCACCGAAAACCCAAGAGAAAAAGTAGATAATCATCGTTATCATCAATAAGAAATTGGCAACGGGGCTGCTCGTTAGAGCAATAAGGGACACGCCATGGAGTTTGAGCCACCCAAAGACAATTACAAGTGCACTAGATAGTATTTTGATCCAAATGCGTAGAGAACTCAGCATATTCATTAGTTGGTTCTTTTGCTGAGCGAGCTTTAGTTCTTTAGATAACTGTGTCATGAGTAGCTTCGCTTTTAACTTGTTTTGCGAGTCGATGCGCCTCGCCTACCAATGCTTCAACATTTATCTTGCGGTAAATTTGCATATTGAAGTGTGATGGCATTGTCTTTCATCGTAGCACCTTGTCTTCTACACCCAACGACGGGCTAACCGGCTGGGAAAAGCGGAGCGAGGAACGAGCGCAGCTTTTCCCCGGCCGAGTTGAGCCGATGGTTAGGCCAAAGAGTTTTCCAATATTGAATAGTTAATAATTAAGATGCGACCTTTATGGTTTCCCTTATGGTTTCCGACCCTTATGGTTTCCTGCAAGCGACTTGTAGAAGGCTCTTGCATGACTAAACGCCTCATACTCAGTAAATATCTTGTAAAAATCTATTTTCATTTATCAAGCCGGATAAGCTCGACACAGCTGGGAGTTCGATAGGAACAACTGCCTGGGAAAAATGTGGAACCTTTTCCCAGTATGAGTTGATCCCATCTCTATTGACAAGCCACGATTATTTGTTCTTCTTATCTTGCTTCATTCTTTCATATGCCTTTTTATCAAGGTTTTCGAAAGATTCTACCCCTTCGTAACCTGTTGCCTCCCCCCTCTGACCTGTCTTTTTGTCTTTAATTACCGACACCTTCTTCGAAGGCATACCGGGAATGCTTGGTTCATGCTTATGATATTTTTCGTATTTACCCATGGTTTCACCTCCTTTCATGGCCTAACGAGCAGCGAGATGAGCCGCCGTCGGTTGGGGGCGGAAATTGCATTTATGCAATTTACCGTGCCA
>MAXR01000070.1:0-814 GCA_001751155.1 Desulfuromonadales bacterium C00003068
AAGCATTGGTCCCACTGGCCGTTTTTTGGAGCCTGTTGGCGATGCTGGTTTTGATGAGATGGTGGAGATCTTTGGTGAACAGGTTCGCGCTCTGGTCGATGGCGGTGCCGATCTGCTTACCTGTGAAACGTTCTTGGATATTCGTGAGTTAAAGGCGGCGATTATGGCCTGCCGTTTGTATTCCGATCTGCCCGTTATGGCGATGATGACCTTCGACGATGGCGGACGGACGGTACTCGGAACGCCACCCGCAGCGGCGGCGGTCACCTTGGCTGGATTACAGGTGGATGTGATCGGTACTAATTGTGGCCTCGGTATTGAAGGGATGTGCGAAATACTTGACGAGATGCGTGCAGTGTGTTGTGTGCCATTGATCGCTCAAGCCAACGCGGGCTTGCCGATTTTAGTCGATGGCGAAACGGTGTTCCCCGCTAGTCCTGAACAGATGACTAATTGTCATGATCGTTTGATTGAACTGGGTGTACGGGTGCTCGGCGGTTGTTGTGGCACCACCCCTGAACATATTCGGGTGATGGCCGAAGCGTTGGCCGTGCGCGATCAACAGTGGACTGCACCGCCACAACGCGGCATGCTCTCCAGCCGGACACAGGTGGTGGCCGTTGGTGTCGATCAACCCTGTGCCATTATCGGTGAACGGATTAATCCGACAGGTAAAAAAGGCTACAGTGCCGAACTGCGCGAAGGGAAAACCGCTTATATCCGCCGTGAAGCACAGCAGCAAACGACTGTTGGTGCCACATTGCTCGATGTCAACTGCGGTGCACCGGGAGCCGATGAGCCGCTGGCTCTAGAG